>JACIXO010000060.1 GCA_014360385.1 Actinomycetota bacterium
AATAGATACAAGATTTCTCCCAAGAATATCATAAGCTTTCATGAACATAGTGGTAGAGCTAAGGTCGAATATATCTGCCAGAAGCTTATTGAAGGGAAAAACATAGCTTTGGTCTCAGAATCTGGAACTCCCATTATTCAGGATCCTGGCTATGAGGTTATTATTGAGTGTATTAGAAGAGATATACCTTTAACTATAATACCTGGTCCAAATGCGGCTATAAGTGCTCTTGCTATATCAGGTCTTCCTGCAGACTCCTTTTTGTTTGTTGGTTTTTTACCCAAGAGTCCCTCAAAAAGAAAAAATAAATTACAGGAACTTTCTTCTCTCCCATATACTTTAATTTTTTATGAGTCCCCCAACAGAATAGAGAAATTTTTAGCAGAAATATATGAGACGTTGGGGGATAGAAAAGCCTGTCTGGTAAGGGAACTAACTAAAATATATGAAGAAGCTACAAGGGGAAGGGTTTCTGAGATTTTATCCGGAGTAAAGGACAAGAAAATAAAAATAAAAGGCGAGATAGTATTAGTTGTTGATGGTTTTCGTGGAGAGCTCATAAGGAACTTTACTGAGGATGACATAAAAGGTGAGATTTTAAATTTAATTTCTCAAGGTATCTCCAAGAAAAATGCTCTTAAAGTTGTTTCTTCTAAGTATGACATAGATAGGCAAACATTGTATAATCTCTCAACTAAGATTTAGTAGTTTCAATTTGGGATTTAATTTTGTGGAAATTTTGGCATTTGCTTTGTGATTGGGACTTTGGCTAGGATTTAGATTTATAATTTTGGCTTCTGTAATTTTGGCTCAAATTTACTTTGCCAAATTAATTTGGCTTAGAATTTGTCTTATTAATTAGTTTGATATAATTTAATCTGAATTGACTTGATTTAAATTAGTTAATTTGGTTATTTGAAGGTTAAATATACAGTGTGGAAGAAAAGGATTTTTTAAGATTTTGAAAAGGACTTAAGATTTTTAAGAAGGAAGGATCTGGAGGCGGTGGATATACTATACAATAGACGTAAGATGCGCGTCTTTTAAGATTCTTAATTAATAAGGAAGGATTAGGTGAGTATGGAAAGAAATGCGGAAAGAAATAGGCAGGGAAATACAGGAAGAAATACGGAGAAAAAAGAAAAATTCTACATAACTACTGCCATACCATATATGAATACCAAACTCCACCTTGGATTTTTCTACGAAACTATTCTCGCAGATGTTATGGCAAGGTTTAATAGACTTCTTGGAAAGGATGTCTTTTTTCTTACAGGTGCAGATGAACATGGCCAGAAGATTTATAAAAGTGCAGTTGAGAAGAATATGTCTCCAAAGGATTATGTTGACGAGATGGTTTGCGACATGAAAAGACTTTTGGAACTCTATACCATAAGTAATGATTATTACATCAGGACTACAGATGAGAAGCATCAAAAGGTGGTTCAGAATATATTAATTAAGCTTAAAGAAAGTGGAGATATTTATAAGGGTGTTTATGAGGGGTGGTATTGTGTTCCCTGTGAAACTTTTCTTTTAGATTCTCAGCTTATGGAAGGAAAGTGCCCTGAATGCGGACGGGAGGCTGAGAAAGTAAAAGAAGAAAATTATTTTTTTAAACTGTCTCGTTATGAAAATAAGATAAGAGAACATATTGAAAAAAATCCTGACTTTGTAATTCCGGAGACAAGAAAAAATGAAGTCCTTGGCATTTTAAACCAGGGGTTGAAAGATATAAGTATTTCAAGAACCACTGTTAAGTGGGCAGTTCCTATTCCTTTTGATTCAGAACATTTCTGTTATGTCTGGGTCGATGCACTTATAAATTATATCTCTGCACTGGGCTACAGTCTTGAGGATGATAGCCTTTTTGTAAGATATTGGCCATGTGATCAGCATCACATAGGAAAGGACATTCTTAAATTTCATGCAATTATCTGGCCTGCAATTCTTATGGCGTTGGGTGTAGAGCTCCCAAAACACATAGTTGTTCATGGCTGGGTAATGCTTGGGGAAGAGAAACTCTCTAAGTCTAAAGGGATTACTCTTGACCCGGATGAGCTTGCACAAAGATATGGGGTTGATGCTGTGCGTTACTTTGTAACAAGAGAAATATCTTTTGGACAGGATGGCTCCTTTACACATGAAGCAATGGTGCGAAGATACAATTCTGACTTGAGTAACGATTTTGGAAATCTTGTTTCAAGAACACTTGCTATGATTGGTAAATATAGGGAAGGTATTATTCCACTTGCTAAAAGCTTAAACTCGTTTGAAACTAGCATAGATAAAAATTCTTCTAGGATGGGGTTTGCAAAATCTTTCAAAGGTGCAAATGAAAAAGGGCATACACAAGATATGGATTGTGACGCTGGCAATAAGACCGCAGGAAATGGGGATTCAGTTGTAGTTGAGACTAATATGCTTAAGAATAAATGGGAGGAAACGAAAAACTCTGCTATAAAGTATCTTAAGGAGTTTAAATATTCTGAATACCTTGTAGAGGTCTGGGAGTTTATAAATCTTGCTAACAAGTATATAGAGGATAGCCAGCCATGGAGCTTAGCTAAAAGCTCTCTTCCTATCGACGCTCAGAAGCTGGATATAATACTTTACAATTTAGCTGAATCTATAAGATTAGCAACGATAATGCTGATTCCTTTTATGCCTTCGACATGCAGGAAGATATTTACTCAGCTTGGAATTGGGAAGGAAATAGATGAAGTAAGGATAGAAGAGGATGGTGTGTGGGGGAATTTTAGCGGAGGCACGACGATAGGAAGAAGAGAAATTCTGTTTCCGAGAATAGAAGAAGAAAAAAAGAGGTAAAAATAGTAATGTAAAGATATAAGTAAAAAGGGAAAGATATAAAGATGAATAATGATGATGCAAAATAGAAACATGAAGCATGAGATATCAGAGATACGATTGTAGATATAAATAGAGATATAAATTAAATATGAATTTAAGATGTTAGTCAAATAAATCAATTAAATGTATAAGAAAAATGTATAAGATGGTAAGGATAGTTAACAAAGGGATAGTTTAACAAATAGATAGTTAACAGGGATTAGTTAACAAGGATAAGTAACGAAGAAGAATGGAGAGTAAGGAAGTCAATGGTCAATAAAGTATGTCAAAAGCAGTCAGAAGGAAAAGCATATTTTATAGATACTCATGCCCACCTTGATATGATAAAAGGTAAAACACCCCAAGAGGCTGTGGGCGATGCTACAAGAGAAAGCGTAAAATACATACTTAACGTGGGTTCAAGCATAAAAGGTAGTGAAAAATCACTGTATTTTTCTACTGTTTTTGACAATGTTTTTGCAAGTGTTGGTATTCACCCTCACTATGTAAAAGACTTTAAAGATGTTCAAAGAAAAAGGCTTGAATCTATGGTAGCAAACTTCATAGCAGACGGAACTTCGTCTTTTGAGTCAGAGGCGAAAACGAAAACTCCAGGGGAAAGGCCTCCAAAATTAGTTGCAATAGGAGAAACTGGCTTTGATTTTTACAGGAACTTATCTCCTAAGAAGGATCAGGAAGAAGCTTTTGTTTTCCAGATTGAATTGGCTATAAAAAATAAGCTTCCATTAATTATTCATGATAGGGAGGCTCATGATGATACATTAAGAGTAATTGGAAAATATGCGAATTATAAGGACTTTAGGGCAGTTATGCATTGCTTCTCTGGAGATGTTGACTTTGCCACTAAGTGTTTGGAACTTGGTCTTTTTATATCGTTTACAGGAGTTCTTACCTTTCCCAACGCTAAAAAAACTGTAGAAGTTGCGAAAGAGGTTCCTATCGAGAAAATTTTCATCGAAACGGATGCGCCATTTTTGGCACCTCAGCCTAAAAGAGGAAAGGAGAATTTTCCAGAGTATGTTAGATATGTTGCATACAAACTTGCAGAAATTAAGGGGATGGATGTTGAAGATGTAGCTCTTATTACTTCAAGAAATGCTGAGGAGTTTTTTGGGATAGCCTCTTAGATTTTCTTAATTTTTTGGAGGAAAATTAACTTATGCCTTTATATTTTTTGTCGTCTTCTAAGTCTTCCGATACATCACAGCCTTCAGGTAATCATTGCTCTTATAACTCATACATCTCTTCTCCTTCTGTAACTCTAGAAATTATTAATAAATATGGAGTAAATCTTAAGAAAAGGTGGGGTCAGAATTTTTTAATAGATACCAATGTTGCTAAGAAGATAGTCAGGCACGCGCATCTTAAAGAAAACGATACTGTCCTTGAGATAGGAAGTGGGATTGGAGGACTTACTGAGATCATGCTTCAAAATGTCAGAAAGATAGTTTGCATAGAGCTTGATAATCTCTTGGTTAAAATATTTAGTGATATCTTCAGCGGTGAAATTGGTAAAAAGATTGAATTAATACATGCTGATGCACTTAAAATAGATTATTGGGAATTGAATGCCAGACATACTCCCAACAAGATAGTTTCCAACCTTCCTTACTGTATTGCTTCTCCATTAATTTTGAAGCTCCTTTTGGAAGCAAAGGGAATTGATTTTATGATTGTAACAATTCAGAAAGATATTGCAGACAGACTTGTAAGTTCTCCTGGGAGCAAGGACTACAATTCATATACAGTTAAGGCTAATTTTTTGGGGCAATTTGATATTCTTTTTATGGTCTCACGAAACTGTTTTATTCCCAGGCCTAATGTGGATTCAGTAGTTGTAAAGATAACTAAAAAAGACTCAAATAATATGGTGGAAAAGCTAATGGAGGGAATAAAAGGGGAAAAGAAGGAAAGTGTAAGAGAGACAGAGTGGAGACGAAAGCAAGAATTAAGAGGAATGGAAAAAAATGAAGAAAAAAACGAGCTTAAAGAAATAGAAAAATTTTTTAATTTCATTGATACTTGCTTTTCTCAGAGGAGAAAAAAGCTTATCAATACACTTGCCAGGAGCTTTACCTGGTTAAAAGAAAAGGAAAGTTTTGTTCTTCAAACGTTATCAAGTATAGGGAAAAACCAGAATGTAAGGGCGGAAGAACTTAGCTTAGAAGACTATATTTTTTTATACAGGAATCTTTTTATTTAGAGATTTACAAAGAAGGAATTTACAAAGGCGCTTAAATTTTGTAGGATGATAGCTTGTTTTATGGTATCTTTTCTTTCATTGTATTTTGGTTGTCTATGGGCTATTTTACTGGTTTGTTTTTATTTAGCTTTTTTTATTTTGTTAGCTATTTTATTTTGTAAGCCAATTGGCAAATAGAAGGGAAATTTGATTCTGTGGCTTTCTTGCATCTAGAATTTTAGATGTTGTGGTTGTGGGCTCTGTATGCTCTATGTGTAGCGTGTGTAGTATTGTGTATTAGGGTTATCTGGTGATATTATTTTAAATATTTAAGTACTTTAAATATTAGTTTGGCTATTTGTGATTAAATGAAATTAAATCATGGTTCGATATTGTTAGTGTTGTTAAGATTAATAATAAGATTAATATTGTTAAAACCAGTCTCATTGGAGCCAGGGATAGGGGTGAAAGCACTTTGGAACTTACTCTTAGGGCTTGTGGAAAAATAAATCTGTATCTTAATGTAAAAAAAGGTTACAGGGAAGATGGATACCATGAAATAAAATCAATAATGCAGAGTATTGGTCTCTGGGATGAGCTTCACTTTGTGGTTAGCAGGAAAACTAATGCTAATAAAAAGCACAGTAAGCTTGAGTGCTGTAACCTGGAGTGTTTTACAGATTTTGGTGAGAGTGGAGATGATAAGAGTGGTACGGATAAAGGTATTACTGAAGGTGTGATATCTGGAAAAACCAATGGAGAAAAAAGAGAGATGTTGAAGAAAAGTAATGCGGGTAGTGAAGGTGTGGATAATGATAGTAAAGTAATAAATAGAGGTGATAGCTCCAGGGAACAAAATGGTATATACATAACTTCTAAGAATGTAGAGATACCTCTGGATGAAAAAAATCTTGTACATAAGGCTGCACTTTTAGTTATGCAAACATTCGGTCTATTAGGTAGTTATGAAATAAATATAAACATAATAAAGCACATCCCTGTATGTGCAGGTCTTGGTGGCGGTAGTGCAGATGCAGCTGCTACAATAGTAGCTTTGAATGAGCTTTTTGGTCTAAATATGAAGGAAGAGGAAATGCTTTGTCTTGCAAGCGAAGTAGGTGCAGATGTTCCATTCTGTATAAGTGGAGGAACAGCACTAGCAGAAGGCAAGGGAGAAAAGATTTCAAAGCTACCAAACTTGCCTTTTTATTGGATAGTTCTTGCATATAATGGTAAAAAATTCTTGTCCAAGGATGTTTATGAGAAGTTTGATTTAGTCGGTAGGGAAAAAGAAGCAATTCACCACAAATTAGTTGAGAGCATCATTCAGAGAAAGTATGAGGAATTTTTTAGTTGCCTTGAAAATAGTCTAGAAGAAGTAGTAGTAAAAGAAGATGATAAGATAAGGCTACTTGAGGAAACCGCTCTGGGTGCTGGGGCTATTTTTGCTCAGATGACTGGAAGTGGACCAACTGTTTTTGCAGTATGCGAAGACTTAAGACAAGCTAAGAAGGTGTGCGAAAGTTTAAAAGGTCTTGCTAATGGAGTTTTTCTATCACATACTATCTCGAGAAGTCTTGAGTTTGTATAATGGTAGATATCAGTGCTGCGGGAAATGTTTGTTTATTATAGCTCTATGTGTAAGGCGCGTCTGCATATAAGACAAATCTGCATATTGCTTATGGTTTTGGATGGGGAGTAGCCAAGGGGTAAGGCAGCGGACTTTGGATCCGCGATCGGAGGTTCGAATCCTCCCTCCCCAGCCATATAGAACGATTTTTTAAGTTTTGCGTGTTTATAAGCACATCAAAGGGTTTTTAAGCTCAAATTCTAATGTTTTCCCTCGTAATCTTAAGTTCGAAAGTACAAAATTTATAAGCTTTCTTTTTTGTTCTACTTTCGAACTTTCAAAAAGTTCTGGTGCTCTAGAGCATATATTTAATAGAGAAATAAGCGTAATAGAGTAGTTTTCATCAGCTTCTGCTAAGTTTTTTAGCCTATATGCTAGCTCATACTGTCTTTGTTTAAGTTCTGTAGCTTTTTGTCATATTCATCTTGAGTAATCCTCTAGCATCGGCTTATACAGAGTATAATTTAATCTTTCCGAATCCAGGTTGGGTTGAATTTGATGTAAATAATATGTGGAATTAAGGTCAATAGCTAATAGTCTTAAAGAGATGGGTGTAAGAAAAGTAGGGCCTACTCATTGTTCGGGGATGAATGCTCAATTAATTTTTAATGAAATATACAAAGACGACTTTATTTATATAAAAACAGGTCAAAAGTTTGAGGTTTGAGCTTTATCTACTACAATATCTCCTAATTTATATCTACTATTAAAACTTTCTACAACAACTGGACACTTTATTTTAAGTAAAAAGAATATATTTTTTTCTTCATCACTTAAAGCTTCGTAATTTCCTTGCCCTTTAGCTATTATTAAATCAGCTTTATTATATTCATTTATAAATTCTTTAGAACAAAGC
>JACIXO010000061.1 GCA_014360385.1 Actinomycetota bacterium
ATTAAGAGAAAAACAGAAGAAAAAACCGCTCCGATTACGATATAATATAATAACATTGTAAAGCCTCACCTACCTACCAGAAATTGTGACTTTTTTATCTAATTTCCACCACTAAATTTTTACAAAACACCTCTAAAAGAAATTAAAACTAATACTTAATTTGAACAATTTTAATTATCCAGATTATACCAATAATCATCATTACTCCTGCTACTGCCAGCATTACTAGTCCAGGTCTGGTAGTGAACATCAAACTTATGTAATCCCTGTTGAGAATAAACAGCATTAAAAAAACAGCTATGGGTAATATTATAAGAATAATGGCTGATAGCCTTCCTTCTGCAGTGAGAGCTTTAATCTGGCTCATTACCCTGTCTCTTTCTCTTATAGTACTCGCTATGGTATCCATCACCTCAGCAAGATTTCCGCCAACCTCCCTCTGGACGTTTATAGCCATGACAGTCCAGTTAAAATATTCACTATTTATCCTTTCCGCCATACTTTCAAGTGCTTCCCTTTCAGGTAAACCCATTCTTATTAAACTTAATGTCTTTCTAAACTCATCAGATATGGGAGGTCTTGTCTCGTCCACAATCATATTTAAAGCCTGGTTAAAACTGTAACCAGCTTTGAGAGAACCGCTAATTAGCTGCAATGCATCAGGCAGCTGTTCATGGAATTTTCTAAGCCTCTGTGAGGCTTTGATACTCAAAAGCAAAAACGGGACAAACACTGCGAGCAGGACTATTAAAAAAGTAATAATAATGTTTCTCCCCAGATAGTAAGCTACAACTCCAGAAACAATCACCAAAATTATGTGCAAGGTTATAAACTCAGAAGCCCTTATACTCATTCCAGCTCTCTCGAGATTTAAATCAAATAATTCAACGAAGCCTCTTTTAGAAGCAATTCCTGATACAAATCTCACAATTTTTCCAAAAAATCCTTTTCTCTTTCCTTCTCCTGAAGGCTCATTTTCAGTTCCTGCCCTGCTTTTTCCAATCTCTCGTCTGTATTCATAAAATTGGGTTCTCTCTTTTAGAGTCCAGCGACGCGGGGATAAAAGTAATGAAACTGCGTAAAAAAACAAAACTATGCCAATAAAAATAATTCCATATATACCAACTCTCACCCACCACTTATCAAACAAACTTAGAAAAAATGATTTGGAGGATGAAGTAATTATCCCCGAAGGTTCTGCTACATAAAACGGATTCTTATAATTAACTGTGGTTGAACTCAAAAGTCCAGCTTTTTCTACATTTACTTTTACTTTTACATTTTCAGTATTTGGCCAGATGCTGGTATAGGTTATCCTGTACTGACTCTTAATTTTTCTTGAAATTGTGCTATAAAGCTTTTTTAGCTCTTTGGAATTTGCTGTCACCAGCATCTCCCCACCAGTCATTTCTGATAACCTTCTAATATCATCAGGGTTGAAGTCATATGAGAGAAGTGCTATAGAATATATAATTGCTCCAGTTTCCAGAGCCTTATCTATAGCATCTTCAACAGTAGATTTGCTTACAGTATCTTTACCGTCTGATAACACAATAAGGTATCTGTATTTTATATCCTCCTTCTTTTCAAACTGCTCCAGTGCAACAATAATGCCATCAAATAATGAGGTCTCACCTCTGGCCTTCATTCCTGCGATTGCATTAAGGAGTTTTTCCCTATCAGATGTAAAATCGGAATAAACAGTAACCTCGTCTGCAAAGCCTACTATAGAAAATTTATCCATGCTTCTCATCTGGCTAATGAAAAGTAAGGAAGCATCAATCAAATCAGATATGGGCTCACCCTTCATGCTTCCACTTGTATCCAGAACTAAAACCACTCCAATCGGTTCAGAAACCCGGTCTACTTGTTCAACAGAAAGGTTTTCTATCTTTTCGCCATTTTCAAAAACACTAAAATCATCCTTCTCAAGCTCAAAGGACTCTAGCTCAGAACCCTCCTTAAAGCTAAGATAGATCTCTACCCTCGGGTAATTATCAATATCAATTCTTTTAATCAAAATATCTTGCAAATCCCCGGGCAAATCCCCGACTTTGTAAGCCTCATCAGCATAAAGGGTAGATAAGAAAAGAAAGTTAAAAGAAAAGAAAAAAAATAGTATTAAAAATAGTATTAGTATTTTTAGATTTCTAAAAACTTTGGACTTCATTTTGGAACACCAAGAACACTTAGGTTTAGATTTCTCTCTCAAATATTTCATCCGGTAGTTCAATCCCCATGTCATGTAGTCTAGTTATAAATCTTGGTCTCAAACCAGTAGATTTAATCACTCCTCTAAACCTGCCACCCTCATCAATACCCATAGAATAATCAAATACAAAAAGATCCTGAAGAGTAATTATGTCTCCCTCCATACCCTGAACCTCTGATATTTTCACAAATCTTCTGGTGCCATCCTTAAGTCTATTCATATGAACTATAAGATTTATAGCTGATGAAATCTGCTCCCTTATTGCTCTAACAGGAATATCCACTCCTGCCATAAGAACCATTGTTTCCAACCTTGACAACACATCACGAGGTGAGTTTGCGTGAACAGTACTCAAACTACCATCATGTCCAGTGTTCATTGCTTGAAGCATATCCAGAGCCTCTCCTCCTCTAACTTCTCCAACTATTATGCGATCAGGTCTCATTCTGAGAGCATTTCTTACAAGATCTCTTATAGTTACTTCTCCTTTTCCCTCTATGTTAGGTGGTCTTGACTCCAGTCTTATTACATGTTCCTGATGTAACTGAAGTTCAGCAGCATCTTCGATTGTAATTATTCTTTCATCATTGGGGATAAAGGATGACAAGACATTGAGAGTGGTTGTCTTTCCAGTGCCAGTCCCCCCTGAACATATTATGTTAATCCTTCCCTTCACACATGCCCTGAGAAAATCTGCCACTTTCTGGGTACAGGTACCCATCTCCACAAAGTCATCAATGGTAAAGGGATCAGGAGAAAACTTTCTAATTGTCATAACAGGACCATTCAAAGCCAGTGGATGAATAATAACATTTACTCTGGAACCATCTGGAAGTCTCGCATCAACATATGGAGAAGCCTCGTCAACCCTTCGTCCTACTTGACCAACGATTTTGTCAATTATTCTCATCAGATGGGCTTCGTCAAGAAATCTCTTATTTGTGGGATAAATCTTCCCGAACTTCTCAATATATATTTTGTAGGGATTGTTTACCATAATTTCAGTTATCTCTTTGTCCCTCAGAAACTCCTCTATAGGACCATATCCGACTATATCATCAACAAGCTCCTCTATTAACCTTTTCTTTTCATCTGTGGTTAATGGATAGTTATTCTCATTTAAAATTCTCTGAGCTTCACTTCTAACCTTTAATTTTAGTTCAGTATCATCAACATTTTTCCTGTATATAACATCAGAAAGCCTGCCAATTAGCTGTAAATGAGCATTGCGTCTCACTTCATCAATTTGCTTTGCTCTTACAGTTAAGGCCTCATCGTTTGTCATATACAAACTATTTTCAAATTCGTGTATTTTTCTTATTCGTTCCTGCAATCCCATTATTTGTCCTCCATCCTCTAATCCTCTAAATATCTGTGTTTAATCTACTATCCTTTCGACCCATCTACTACTTCACACCTTCAAGCAAGCATTCAACTTCCTAGCAACATTTCAGTTAGCTTTCGAATACTCCTGCTGATGGGAGACCTTGGAGCTTCGGTTACAAGGGGCTCACCTTTATTTATGGTAAGAGGTACAAGTCTATCGCTTGGAATGGTTACATCCACCTTTCTCTGGATTGTCTGCTCTATTTCTCCCAGAGTAATACCAACCTTACTATTGGCTCTGTTAAGAATTACAATTATCCTTCCCTTCGGGAGATTCAGTTGTTCTAATAACTCCAGAGTTAATTTCAAATTCTTGATACTTGGAACCTCCATGCTGGCTACAACACACAAATAATCTGTGTCCTCCAGAATGCTTAAGACATTGTCTGAGAAAGCAGATGGTGTATCTATCACCACGTAATCACTTATTTTAGAAAGGGTATTTAGAATCTTCATTGTCGCCTGGATACTTATACTTTCCCCCTTTGCAGGATCTATTGGTGCAGGAAGAACTTTCACACCTGAGCTATGAGTGGCTAAAAAACTGTTTAGCATATCTGGATCCAGCTGATCAATTACAGGGATAAGGTCATGAACTGTGTTCTTGGGATAAAGATTCAGCATTAGCGCTACATCGCCAAACTGATAGTTAGTATCAAAGATCGAAACTCTCTTCTTACTCTGATTTATCAAGTCAACAGCTAAATTGGTGGCAATAAAAGACTTACCCGATCCACCCTTTGTGCTAAATATAGTAACTTTCTGTGGACCCTCTCTCCTCATCCCCTCTTTTTCAGCTATGCCCTGGCTTCTAATTACTTCCTCAAAACTCTCCTCTGCCCTTCTTACAACATCCTTTACATCACCATAGTTGAAGGGAGACTCCAATACATCATAGACATTCAGTTTTATAGCTTTCTTTAATAGCTCGGCTGAAGCCTGCTTTACCATGATAACTACCTTGGTAATGTCAAGAGTTGTAAAATAAGACTTTAAAATTCCTTCAATAGCCTCAAGGGTGCAAGAAGGGCCCACCAGAACCAGAACAGGAGCTTTTCTCCCCAGAAGCACCTCAAGATCTTCAGGAGTTTCTCCAGTATGAATAACTTCTGTGTTGGGGATATTTTTTAGTAGAGAACTTATTCTATCCAGTATATTTTTGTCTTTCTCTATAATCGCTATTTTCGTGGTTTTCATTTTGCTTTCCTATTCCTCAAAAATATTATCAAGCGTTCTTCCTGGCGTTTCTTCTTTCTTAATTCCATGAACCGGAACCAGAGCAAGCCAAACGCTACCCATCTCTTCGCTAAAAACAAGTTTCTCAGAATCTTCAGGGCTTACAGCAAGGGTTACAGTTTTTATCTCCCTAGCTTTAGTTTCTGTCGTAGTACGGCCTCCTATAAGTCCAATAGCCTCTTTTGCTTCCTGGGAAGACGCCACTTTTGTTCCCACATATAAAACTTCAACATTCCAGAGGAGGGTTCTAGTTATCTCTTTTTCTATCCTTGCAGAAACTCCCTGGTTTTCTGTCACAACTCTGGTATTTTCAGTTTCACTACCAGCCTGAGCTTCAGGTAGCATTTGCTCCACAGCTCCTCCTGTAGTTTGTGAGGTTCCCTCTTCCGGCCAGAATGTGGCAATTACATTCACTCTGTCTCCCACATTTATAAGATTGGAAACCCCTATGACTTCATCAACAGGTATTGAAACTGCAACCATCCCCTCGGGGACCACAAATGACAATCCTATTTCCTCGGGCTTTACAAACTTGGTTGCAGTTATTTGTTCACCCTCATTTATGGGAGCTGCCACCACATACCCTTTATATTCATCTAATGAGGTGAGAACCCCATTTGCAAGATATTTTCTGGGTATCTCCTTGATAACGACCATTTTAGCCGAAATAATATCTTCAACTTTTGTCTCCCTGGGAATGTTTTGTGCTGCTACTAGAACTCCGACCTTTTCCACTTCTTCTTCCAGCGATGCTTTTATGCTGTTTATGTAACCAGTTACACCAACTACAGCTACGATCCCCAGAACAATAGCTATGATTATCAGTGCTATTCTTAGTTTCATCTTAATTCACCCTACTTAAGAAGCCTTACCACCTTTAAGCCCAAAGATTGAGCTCCACCAACCTCACCCGCTGTAACAATCAAAGCCTGGTGGATAAATTTACCAACAATCTGAGCTTGCCCGCCATGGCCTTCTATTCTATCCAGAATAAATGGAGCAAATGCCAGTATTTCTACCTTTTCCTGGCCTTTAGGATCTTCGAGCTCATAAATTACAGGAACAACCACAAACTGGCTATCGTTTCTTGCAAGTTTAATGATGTCACCGCTCTCGCTGTAGGTAACCAGATCTTCGAAAGAATCCCAGGTACCAACCCTTGCATTTGTAGCCGATACAGTTTTAGCCATATTACCTGGTTCAGTTAAAACTATGTCCCCAACAGATAATGGTTCAGGGTACCCATTAATTATTCTATCAACATAGTCGTTGCTTCCTCCGCCAGGTCTTCCATCCAGATCCAGAGCATAAAAATTACCTTCAATGGACTCTCCAGCACCAAACTTTAATATTTTGTCTTCTCCTGGCTTTAGCCATTCCTGCCAGTTCACTCCCCTGGGAATAAAAGCTCCCCATGGTACCACGTCATAAACCTCAAGTGGTCTGCCAACCATTGCTGTAGCAGAGGCTTCCACATCAGCTGAAGTTACTCCAAGAACCTTGCCAAAATATACAGAGGCATCTGGATTAGAAGACCTAACTTTTATAGTATCATTGGGAACAAGAGTCTTATCAATTTCTACGTAAACATTCTCAACATCAACACCATGACTAGCAGCATAATCAACTGCAATCTGAATGGCCCTGTCCGGATCTTCAGGAAGCTCCTGCGCACCTGCAAGAGCAGCAGCATCAGCAACTGTCTGCTGTAGCCTCCTTTCCTGGTATAAAGAGCCTTCATCTATAACCAATGCACTAATGCCTGCCATAACTACAATAAGGATTGCAACTATTACTACTACCTGACCTTTTTGATCTTTCAGCCTCTGCATGAAGTAAGCCATATTGTCAGCTCTACTGTCAGCCATATTCTCAGTCACATAAAACATTTGCCCTTTGTTCAAACTCTAAAATTCTGAATTACTGCTCTCTTACTGCTCTCTTCGCATAATAGCCTGGCTTTTAAGCTGAACTGGCCCCCATCTTCCAGCCATGGGGATTTCTATGAAAAAAATTTTGCCGGTCACTGTGACGACAACCGGATCTCCAATGTCAGTACCTTCGGGATTTTCCACTGTTATAGTTTCAATCTCTACAGAAGGTGCTCTCTCCCGAACAGCCTGCTCAAAATCAAAATCAGGGTCTTCAGCCAGCCCCACAGCAGCAAGCCTTGCCCCTTCTCTTGCTGCGTGTGTAAGAGCAATGTACTTACTGTACGCAACCCCAATTTCAAATATCCCAAACACCAGCATAACCACTATGGGAACAATAACTGCAAATTCCACTATGGCTGAGCCTTTTTCACTCTTCATAAGCTTTACAAGCTTCTTGCTAAGCTTCATTTCTTTCATTTTATGAATAGCTACAAAACACAATGAAAATACAGTTATAAGCTAAACTAACCAAAAGGATCACCAGGAATAAATTGACTTAAGAGAAGAGACCACTAAAAGTCAGTAATAAAAGTACATCTTATAAACAAAAACTATTATAAACAAAAACTATTTAAAAACATGCATCCAAATTTATTCTCTAAAAATATTTTCTAAAAAATAAAACCATAAAATCCACAACAATTAGAAAAGAGAAGAAGAGAAGAAAAGGCCTGGTGCCAT
>JACIXO010000062.1 GCA_014360385.1 Actinomycetota bacterium
AAATTGTAATATATTTTTCATTTATATCATCACCCTTGTAGATACCCTCTATCTGACCCTCTATCATTACAACGACTCTATCACAGAGCCTACAAATCTCTTCGACCTCTGAAGATATCAGCATTATTGCAACTCCCCTTTCGACTAGATCTCTTATAATTTCGTAGATTTCCTCTTTTGAACCAACATCTATACCTTTAGTTGGTTCGTCAAGTATAAGTAGTTTAGGATCAGTAAAAAGGCACTTCCCAAAAAGGACCTTTTGCTGATTTCCACCGCTCAGCCTAACCACAGTCTGGCTAAGCGAGGAATATTTAACACGTATCCGCCTTAGCATATCTATTACTTGCGTTTTCTCTCTTTCTGAATTTATAAATATACCGTTACTAATCTTATTGAGTGCAGCAGCAGATACATTCAACCTGAGGTCTTGATCCAGAAACAAACCCATCACTTTCCTATCCTCTGGTAAGTACATTATACCCTTACTTATAGCTATCGAAGGTGTCATTTGGGTATATTTCTGTCCATTATAAATAATATAACCACTTTCTAGCTTAGATAACCCAAATACTAACCAGGCAAGCTCAGTTCTTCCAGATCCCACTAAGCCAGCAAAACCTAGTATTTCACCAGGATAAATCTTAAAAGAAATGTTTTTCAATTTCTTACCGTCACCTATATCATTAGCAACCAAAATAGGATTCTTACTTTCAACGTGAATCCTTTTTTTCAGTCTAGCAACAACTGGTCTTCCGATCATAAGCTCATGCAAATTTTTTTCGTCAACATTTTTATTCTCTATCGTATCAACCTTTCTGCCATCCCGTAAAACTGTGATTCTATCACTTATTTTTAAAACTTCTTTCAGGTTATGCGAGACATATATAAATGTCACTCCCCTCTCCTTAAAATCCTTTATTAAATTAAATAATCTTTCAACCCTTGTCTCTGTAAGAGCTGCAGTAGGCTCATCCAGACATAAGATTTTTGGTTGCCTTTGCAAAGCTTTTAAAATTTCAAGTATTTGCCTATTCTCCGGAGCAAGGTTTATTACAATATCGAGGGGACTTATCTCAGTTAAATCAAAAAGGTTAAGGAGAGATTGTGCTTCCTTTAGAAGTTCTTCCCAATCAAAAGTGAACCCCATGTGTCTATATAACTTCCCTATGAACAAATTTTGTGCAACTGTAAGATTTTCAAACAACGAGTTTTCCTGGTAGGAAGAAGATATTCCCTTGACAAATAATTTAGTAGGAGGCATAAAAGTAACATCATTTCCATCGAAGATTATATTTCCAGAATTTGGCTTAAGGACACCAGAAATAATTTTTATTAGTGTGCTCTTGCCAGCTCCATTTTCTCCAATTATCGCGTGAACTTCACCCCTTGCTATATCTATACTCACATCTTCAAGTGCTTGAACACCCTTGAACTTCTTAGATATGTTTTTGATTTCAAGTACTATAGACTTCATAATACAAATGTTCTAGACTTGGCATTATATTAATCGATTTTTCTAAACATTAAAAAGCCAAAAATAAAAGCCCATCTACTCCTAGCAATCTTATATAACTCAAATATATAAAGACTTTTGGTTAATTGCCAAACACTAGTACTTATAAGAGAATCTTTTACCATTTAAGCAAGGGTAACTTTACTTCCTCTCCTGTTTCGATTGACTTGTCAATAGCCAAACAAAGTTCGTGTGACTTAGCTGATGACTCTATATTATTTACAGTCTCTCTATCCTGCAGTATAGCATCTACCAAATCGTCAACCATTCCCTTAAACGGATGATGTCTTACATCACCGCTATCAAGCATTGTAGAATTAAATGTCTGCCAACCTTCCTGACCTGGAAACCATTCCTTTGTAAAAAACTTTTCATTTATTATGGAACCTTTGCTTCCGTGCAAAATTATATTCATTACATATGGACATTCATTCTCAAAACTATTGCCTGTTTTACCTATTTTGCCATTACTAAACTTCACAACAGCTGCATATGTCGGTGGATACTCATAATCTTTCCTATGGCCAAAAGTTCCATATGCAAAAACTTCTGTAGCCTCAGAGCCTGCAAACATTCTAGTCAAATCTACTGCATGACACCCTGCTACTAGAGACGCAGAAGGACCGCCCTTTACCGTATTAGCACCCCAATTATATCCACTCCACCATGGTCCTATTTCATGATAATAATCCACCTCAGTATAGAATATCTCACCTAATCCACCCTTCTTGATCATGCTCATTATCGATAATACATGAGGATTCCATCTACTAGCAAAACCTGTCTGGGTTTTAACTTTGGCTTTCCTTATCGCATTGAGCTCAGCTTGGAGCTCTTCTAGATTCATACATATAGGCTTTTCTATTATAATATGTTTACCTGCAGAGGCAGCTTGCAATACCTGTTCACAATGCATTGCGTTTGGAGTACAAATATCAACAATATCAACCTCACTATGATTTAATAAATCTTCATAACTGTTAAGAATATCACAATCAAGGCTCAGCTGTTTTTTTAGTGCCTCACATGATTCCTTCCTTCTCGAAACGAGAGCAACTATTTTTAAATGAGGATTCTGGACCATAGCTGTAGCGTGTGCTCCAGCTACCCAGCCAACTCCTATTATTCCAACTCCTAGCTTTTTCATATCATCCCCCCAATCCAAAAAGTTGTAAACACTAACACTAACAATAACAACAAGTTCGGAATACAAATAGACTTGCCGACATCAAACCCAAGCGAAAGTTCAGCTACCACTGATAAGCTGCAAACTTGCTAGGTTTTCTCAAACCTCTCTCCTCATCCGAGTGTGAGCACTACTGGAGGTGCTCACACTCGCTACCACAAATCTCACCATGCCATGACAATCTATTACCACGTCCCGGGGAACCTTTCCACATTTTCCAGCGTTATGACTTCTTGTTTAACCATAGCAAAATGAGGTACAGGTCCTAATTCCTCTAGAATTAGTTTCATAAAGAAAGCATCCTGAATTGCACAGAGTAAAGGTCCCTGGTCTACAAGCCCTAGATACCACCCATCCTTGAGGTCCTGGATACCTATTTTACTACCACCAGCACCAGCTATTTTTATTTGCCCTGGCTGATAACCTTTTTCTTTAGCTGCATTAATAAAGCCTCCACCCATCCAGTCATCAGTTACGTAGAGACCATCTAAGTCTGGATACTTCGACAATATCGTCGCACCCTTTTCCTGAGCTGTCTTCGGATCCCAGTTGCCATCTTCTTCCGCCACAACCTCAAGTTTTGAACCTAACCTCTCTAACTCTTCGTAAAACCTGAGCATATAAGCATTGTATGAACTGGAGCCCTTTGGTGGAGTAATACATGCTATCTTTCCCTCGCCGTTTAAAGCCTCGTGAAGCATTACTGCACACTGTCGTCCAGCATCTGAAGGGCTCAGGCCCGAAAAGGCAGTCATATAGGGATATGCCTCGTAAGCAGGCTCGTCCATTGTCAAAAGCAGCGGAATACCAGCTGCCTGTATCTTCTTATAAGTTTCTAACACAGGTATGTTGTCCAATGCGAAGTGCATTATAAGGTCATAACCCTCATTTACAAAGGTCTCAAGCCCATCAGCCATCGCCTGAAAGTCGTATTTCGCATCATGGTAAGTTATCTTGTAGTTTGGGTACTCTTTTGCCACTATTTCGTCAAAGTACTGCTTGTAGTATACCATCCACGGAATTTCCCATCCATAGCAAGAATATCCTACTCTAAACTCTTTTGTTCCTGCAGTTTTGCTTTCCTCATCACCGAGCGATTTCTCCTCTGAGGGAGCAGAAGTTTCAGCAGTCTCTTCGCTCGATAACTCAGAACCCTGTTGAACAGCACTTGTTGACTTACATCCGATAAACATTGCTAAAACAATGAGAATTGCTATTATCCATACCAAGAAAAGAATGTTCTTTGACTTTTTCATTTCTCCTCCTTGCCATTTTGTTTACTTTACAATCACTTGGCAATTTCATTTCCTAATAGTGATCCCTTTTCCTTAGCATCACCTCCTTCTACCATAGCTAAGAACGACAATTTTAGAGACCTAGTTAGGCGATAATATAACACTGCCTGGAACATAAGGCTTCCACCAACCTCACCTCCTAATATCCCACAGTCTCCCAGCACTCAAAAGGTGCCGCAATCTCCTCGCTCACATACACCTGCGTTTCAAGGATCTGAAATATCGAGCTCGGAACATATGGCGTTACAGGACCAAGCAGTATAAGTCTGGAAATCATCCTCTGCCATGAAACGAATGTTCCCATAGTTGTAAGCGCATGCAGTTCTATTCTTTCCCGCGAACGAACTACATCGGCAGGTCCTATTGTTGCAGCCTTAGGTGGAACATTAGCTATGTCTCCAGACTGTCCAAATACACCGTGCAACGAGTTTTGACAAATAGTCAACGGGTGAAGGGTAACTATCCTTGCTTCTTGCTGAAGGTACTCATCAATATTATCTGTCAAAAACTCAGGTGAAGGATCAACAAATGCTACATGACCTGCCCACCCAGGGCTCGAGTAGCATACATCTGCTCCACCCTCTCCTATTTCTGTAATCATCTTTGAGTAATCTTTTATATTTTTATTTGTTGGATAAAAAACGTGGTCTAAAGGCATCCTCAGCTTTTCATCTATTTGGTAAACAAAGTAATTAAGCATCGAACGTGCAAAACTTGCCTTATAGCTTATAGGAGCTATATTTCCATCCTGGTCTGCCCACTCATCCATAGCAAATATATACACATTTCTACAATTGACCCTGTGATAGTTAATAAGCTCAGCTACAGGGATATATGTCTCTGGTTCGGGATTGCCTAATATTAGTACTACTTTTTTGTCCAGGTCATCAGACATCTTTATTTTTGTAAACATATGTCCAATCACCACAGGATGCGGGTTTTTCATAACCTTTATCTTCATCTTCTCATTTGAGTACTTTTCGAGGTCTTTTCCATGTACAGACCTGGCTTTCTCAAGAATAGTTCTGTCTCTAAACGGCACAAATTCGGCAGGCTCAAAAACAAAATCGCTCATCTACTATACCTCCTTCGTTACATGGCGCAATTACAAGAAATTGTTTTACAAGAAATTACTATGTTAAATAAAGCTAACAGTCCATTAGTTCTTTTAAAGCCCTCTCCAGAAATATTCTGCCCCTGGCCCTTGCACATCCACAGGATTTCAACCTTATTTTCTTTTTCTTATCAATTTGCTAATAACGTTTTCAATATCGTTATCAAATTTGACATAAAAACATAACTATTACAGAAATTATTTACAGCCACAAGATTTTCTTATTACCAACTCAGGGCTAATTCTGATTTCCTTGTACTCGCTCTTTTCTCCATTAATTCTTC
Source organism: Actinomycetota bacterium (assembly GCA_014360385.1). Classification (GTDB taxonomy): domain Bacteria; phylum Actinomycetota; class Humimicrobiia; order Humimicrobiales; family Humimicrobiaceae; genus JACIXO01. The sequence goes on from JACIXO010000062.1 coordinate 5,396, forward strand.
GGTAGAGTAGTTCAGCAGCTTTTAACCCCATATCCAAATCAATTCTCTCAAGAGCTGTGACAGGAGGGTTTAAGGCAGACACATAATCATAATCATCAAAAGTCAAAACGGCTACATCATCTGGTACTTTAACACCTTTTTCATTTAGATATCTTAAACACCCAATTAACATATTCGCATTCATACAATAGATTGCTTCAGGTTTGTTATCCATGCTTAACAATTCCCTGGTAGCTTCGTAGGCTTTACTTTTCTTCCAATAAGCAATCTTTATATAGTCTTCTTTTACAGGAATACCATTGTCAATTAATGCTTTTTTATATCCCAGTAGCTTATCAAATCCGCTCGACTCATCTAGGGGACCACTTATACAAGCAATTTTCTTATACCCATGGACATTTATAAGATGCTCTATGAGTTTAAAAGAACAATTGACATCATCACACAGAACAAAATCCACATTTTTAACATCGATCTTGTTGTCAACTATAACAAGGGGGATTCCGAACTCTTCGACAAGAGATTCTATTACATTGTGGTTTCTGCATATGGTAGCCAATATTATTCCTTCAACTCTCTTGGAAACTGCTAACTTTATTGCTCTTTCTTCAATTCTTTCGTCGTTACTGGTGTTAAATAAAATTATGTCTTTTCCTTTTTCTCTAAAAAATTTTTCAACTCCAAGAACAATACTAGAGAAGAAGTAGTCTGCTACATTGGGAATGATTACTCCTATAACATCAGTCTTTCTGAGCCTTAAGCTTCTAGCACTCCACTCAGGAGTATAATTAAGTCTTCTAGCAGCATCCAGAACTCGTTCCCTGACTGCATCAGAAACAAACTTTTCATTATTTAAGACTCTAGAGGCAGTAGGCACAGACACACCTGCCTCTTTCGCAACATCCTTTAGTGTTATATTCTTGAACTTCATTTAGAGTAAGTATTGATAACGTTATTAATATCGTTTTCTTAACTATGATAACAAGCAAAATGTCTTGTGTCAATATCTAGTTTTGCTTATGTTATTTATCGGTGATATTGTCATCTAATAATTTGGCAGGGAGAATTTCACCTGAAAATAATATTGTGAAATTATTGAAATATAAAATATATTAAATATTAAGGTTAAGGTTCCTTATTTACTACTTTTGTGGAAGAACCAAATATTAAAACCGACTTCGAAGGATTAATTCCAGAAGGCTCCAGGCTAAATACCTATCTTTCTTAGATATTTGAAACTGTCAACACCATAGTCAGTGTGGTAGAGAAGATAGCGCTCAATAATTTTGCATACACGTTTAAGATTAAAAGGATCTACTTCGATATCTCTTAAGTCTTCTATTTTAAGGTTAAAAAAATCACAAAGAAGCCTGAATGCAGTAGTATGGAGAGAAAACACTTCATCAAAAGCTGGACTTGTCTCTCCACCTTCACGTCTCCTGCCTATCCCATCTTCGATAGAATCCTTCCATTTTTCATTTCCTGTGAGTTCCTTGCTTTCGCTTTCACTTTCTATATCTTCTATATTTTTTTCACTCTTGGTAACGGCATTTCCTTTAATGCTTGCTCTATGGCTTTCTATATCTTCTATATATTTTTCACTCCCATATTCTTTATATTCTTTACTTTCTGTGCCTTCACTATTTTGATTATTGTTGATTTTCTCAATTGCAAAACCAACATTTCTGTAACAATCCTGGCAGATTATACCCCCAAACTTATTGGAGAAAAAAACTTTTTCTTTCCCTAAAGAAGCCACTTGGCTACCAATCTCTGCTCCGCACTTAGAACAACTTTTAAGAGAAGGACCATAACCAATAATCCTCAAATACTTAGCTTCAAAAAAACACATGAGTTTTTTAAGAGAGATTATATCTTCGCAGTCAATGTTATTTATCTCGTTAAAACAAACATACAAAAGCTTAAACAAAAGGGGAGACGTTTCCTCATCAGAGTGGGTTTTTAAAACAATATCGCTTATTAATTCACAAAAAACAAACTTGTAGAAGTCACCTGC
>JACIXO010000063.1 GCA_014360385.1 Actinomycetota bacterium
TTTTTAAAAAAAAAAAAAAATTTTTTTTTTAAATAAACAAAAAAAAAACGACTCTAAGAAGTAAAAAGAAATAAACATTAAAACCAAATATAAAAATTAAAAATTTTAAAAATATAAAAAATTATAATTTTAAAAAATATAAAAAAATTATACAGAAGGAAGGTGTGGATGTACTATGGGAAAAGCAGTAGGAATTGATTTAGGAACAACTAACTCTTGTATTGCTGTTATGGAAGGAGGAAAACCCACTGTTATAGTCAACAGTGAGGGAGGAAGGACAACTCCTTCAGTTGTGGCCTTTACCAAAAAAGGTGAAAGGCTTGTTGGTCTACTTGCCAAGAGGCAAGCAGCTTTAAATCCTGAAAATACTATCTATTCTATTAAGAGATTTATTGGTAGAAAGTATGATGAAGTAGAAAGTGAAAGAAAAATTGTTTCGTATAATGTAGTTTCTGGAACTAATGACCTTGCTGTAGTAAAAATAGGTGATAGAACTTATACTCCTGAGGAAATTTCGGCTATGATTCTTCAGAAATTAAAAGCTGACGCTGAGGCCTATCTTGGCACTGAAGTTACAGATGCTGTAATTACTGTTCCAGCTTACTTTAATGATGCCCAGCGACAGGCAACTAAAAATGCAGGAAAAATAGCAGGGCTTAATGTTTTGAGAATTATTAACGAGCCTACAGCTGCTGCTCTTGCATATGGCCTTGAGAAGAAGAAAGAGGAGAAGATTCTGGTATTTGATCTTGGTGGTGGAACATTTGATGTTTCTATTCTGGAAGTTGGTGATGGTGTTTTTGAGGTTAAAGCAAGCCATGGTGATATGCACCTGGGTGGAGATGACTATGATAACAGGATTATGAATTATATAGCTGATGAATTTAAGAAAGAACATGGTATAGACTTAAGACAGGATAGGCAGGCTCTTCAAAGATTAATTGAAGCATCTGAAAAAGCTAAGTGCGAACTTTCAACTGTATTAGAAACAGAGATAAATCTACCATTCATAACTGCTGATGCGACAGGGCCCAAGCATCTTCAAATGAAGTTAACAAGGGCTAAGTTCGAGCAACTGACAGCTGATCTTACTGAAAGATGCAAAGGTCCAATGGAGAAGGCTTTGAAGGATGCAGGACTCAGACCAGAAGACATTGATGAGGTAATTCTGGTTGGTGGAGCTACAAGAATGCCTGTTATCCAGAACCTTGTTAGAGAATATACCAAAAAGGAGCCCCACAAAGGTGTAAACCCTGATGAAGTTGTAGCAGTAGGTGCTGCTATCCAGGCTGGGGTTCTTAAAGGAGATGTAAAAGATGTAGTTCTTTTAGATGTAACTCCTCTTTCTCTTGGAATTGAAACTTTGGGTGGTGTAATGACAAAGCTTATTGAAAGAAACACTACCATACCTACCAGGAAGAGTGAGATATTTACTACTGCTGAAGACAACCAGACAAGTGTGGATATCCACGTTCTTCAAGGAGAACGTGAGATGGCTAGAGATAACAAAACTATTGGTAGGTTTAGACTTGATGGAATTCCACCTGCACCAAGGGGAGTTCCTCAGATTGAGGTTACTTTTGACATAGATGCAAACGGTATTGTTAATGTTTCCGCTAAGGATTTAGCGACTGGGAAGGAACAAAAGATTACTATAACTGCTACCTCTCATCTCTCTGATGAAGAGATAGAGAGGATGATAAGAGAAGCCAAAGAGCATGCTGAAGAAGACAAGAGAAAGCGTGCTCTTGTAGAGGCTAGAAACAATGCTGACAATCTTATTTACACTACTGAGAAGCTAATGAGGGAGCTTGGGGACAAAGTACCTCAAGATATGAAGACAAAGATTAATGACCAGGTAGCAAGACTGAAAAAAGTTATGGATTCTGAAAATACTGAGGAAATAAAAAGAGAAACTGAGACATTGCAGAGTCTTCATAATCAGCTATCACAGATTCTCTATTCTCAGGCAAGTGCTGGTGCCGGTTCACGTGGCAGTGGCGGAAGCTACGGTAGCTATGGTAGTTCAGGAACTGGCCAGCAGCAAGGTGGTAGCCAGCAGGGTGGGAATGGAGAAGATGTGATTGATGCTGAGTTTGAAGCTAAAGATGATGACAGGTAGACTCTTTACCTGTACTAAACTAAGTAACCTAAGTAACTTAAATAATTAAATATTTACTTTCTAAACAGTTAGCTGAATACAGCTAGACTGATCATTAAACTAAAAAAACTAAAAGGAGGTGATTTGTATGCCAATCATAAGATGGGATCCCTTTAGAGAGCTTATTGAACTAAGAGATGAAATAGGAAGGTGGTTTGAGGGAACCCTTGAAAGGGAAAGAAAAGAAAGAAAGACTGCACTCTGGGCCCCTGATGTTGATATTAAAGAAACTGATAAAGAAATTGTTGTAAAAGCTGATCTTCCCGGAATGAAGCTTGAAGACATTGAGGTTTCAGTAGACAAAGATCAGCTTATAATCAAGGGTGAAAGAAAGATGGAGAAGGAAGAGAAGGAGAAAGATTACATAAGAGTAGAGAGAAGCTATGGCTCCTTCTACAGATCCTTCGACATCGGGGTCCCGATCAAAGAGGATGAGGTAAAAGCTACATATAAAGACGGGGTTCTCGAAATCACCCTTCCTAAGGCAGAGGTTAAGAAAGCTAAGAAGGTTCAGATTGAAGCTGCTAAATAATTACTATGAAATTATAGCAGCTTCTTTCTGAGGTGGCCTTCTTAAATGGAAATATTCAAGTATGCAGGCAGCAGTGCTATTGGTGCCTGATACCAGTTCTGTAAATTAAGTTATTTAGACGTTATGTTATGTGGACAATTTTACTGCCCATAGCCATTTATAGCTATGGGCAGTATTGTTAAAAATATTGTTATTAAAAATATAAAAATAAAGTTGTAAAATTCTAAGTAAGTTTGAATGATTATTTTCTTGCTGAATAATTGACTAAATTTTATAAATTAAAGAATTTACACTCAATGTATTTTAAATTTTTTAGAAAATGATGAGTTATTCAGTATTAACCAGTTAATTCTTTTGTATTATTCGTTGAATACCTGGAAATTTAAAGAAGATAAAGCTTTGAGAAACTTACATAACTGCGCTAACATTAATTGTCCTGTTTTAACTAGTTTTATCTAGCACAAGATTGATTTAAAAACAAGGTGAGCTTTTATGGTTGAATATAAAGATTACTACAAAATACTAGGAGTAAGTAAAGACGCGACTCAGGATGAAATAAAAAAGGCCTATAGGAGGCTTGCGAAGAAATATCATCCTGATTCTAACCCCAACGACCCGACTGCAGAAGAAAAGTTTAAAGAAATTGGCGAAGCATATGAAGTTTTGGGAGATCCTGAGAAAAGAGCAAGATATGACCAGCTTGGCGCTAACTGGAAGCAATATGCGAGAGCTGGCGCTGAAGCAGGTTGGCCAGGTTGGGGGAGAACTTACACTTATGATTTCAGTGGAGGTGATTTTGGTTTCAGCGACCTGGGAAGCGGATTTTCTGAATTCTTTGAGATGTTTTTTGGTAAGGGGTCTGACGAGAGGTTTTCATGGTTTACATCCCAGTTTGGTGGAGGAGGGACTGGCACCAAAACAAGACAACAGAGAAAGACAGCATGGGAAAGGGGAACTGCTCCAAGAGGTGAAGATTACGAATATGATGTTGAGATAGCTTTAAGAGAAGCTTATTACGGAACTACTAGAACAATCAGACTTCAGAAAGATGGGAAGACGAGGACTGTTAATGTAAAAATTCCTAAAGGAGTCAAAAGTGGAGCAAAAATAAGAATTCCTGGTGAGGGAGGACAAAGTCCATTTGGAGGACAGAGTGGAGATTTGTATCTCAGGATAAATATCTCTCCTCACCCATTTTTTACAAGAAAAGGGGATGACCTTTATTGTGAGGTTCCTGTTACTATAAAAGAGGCGATATTTGGAGCTAAGATAGACGTTCCGACTTTTGATGGCGGAGTAAAAGTAAATCTTCCGGCAGGAATACAGTCTGGTAAGACATTAAGACTAAGAGGAAAGGGGATGCCCAAACTGAATACAAGCGAGTATGGCGACTTGTATGCTAAAGTTAAGATTGTGATTCCAGAAAACCTGACTTCTGAACAAAGAAAATATCTTGAAGAATTTTCTAGAGTTTACGACGAAAATCCGAGACGTAATATAGTTTTGTAATTATTTTGGAATTGTTTTGTAATAATATAGGTGTCTATAATAATGTAGTTTTTTATTCTTTACATGCATTATTCATAAGTTAGGTTTACTTTTTGGTGCTTTATATTTTATGTATTTTTATATTTTATCTTTTTACTATTTCTAATTGAGAGGTGATTTTTATGCAAATAGAGAAATTTACCATAAAAGCTCAGGAAGCTCTTTCCAGAGCACAGAGTATAGCTTTGGAAAATGGGCATCAATATATAGATGATATTCATTTAATGTCCGCTTTGCTCGGACAGGAAGGGAGCGTTGTGGTTCCCATTCTTCAGAAACTTGAAGTTAATGTCGACGAGCTTAAGAGGAAGATTGATGATGCAGTCCAGAGATATCCTAAAGTTTATGGGCCATCTCAGATTTATATTGCTCCTCTTCTTAATGAAATATTAAACAATGCATTTAAGGAAGCAGAGCAATTGAAAGATGAATATGTGAGCACCGAGCATATTTTAATTTCAATGGCTCAAAGCAGTGGGAAAGTTGGTCAACAATTGAAAAGATATGGGGTCACCAAGGATAGAATATACAGAGCACTTGTGGAAATTAGGGGAGCTCAGAGAGTTACAGACCAGCATCCTGAAGATAAATATCAAGCTCTACAGAGATTTGGCAAGGACTTAACGGAGCTTGCAAGAAAAGGAAAGCTGGATCCTGTTATAGGAAGAGATGATGAAATAAGAAGAGTTATTCAGGTGCTATCCAGAAGGACTAAAAACAACCCTGTTCTTATTGGTGATCCAGGAGTAGGAAAAACTGCAATTGTGGAAGGTCTGGCTCAACGTATAATCTCTGGCGACGTCCCAGAAGGCTTAAAAGATAAAAGAATATTTGCTCTGGACATGGGTGCCTTGGTGGCAGGATCGAAATACAGGGGTGAATTTGAAGACAGACTCAAGGCTGTCTTGAAGGAGATATCACAATCTGAGGGGAAAATAATATTGTTTATAGACGAGCTCCATACTGTCGTTGGTGCTGGTGCTGCAGAAGGAGCAGTTGATGCTTCTAACATATTAAAGCCGATGCTAGCCCGGGGAGAACTTCGTACTATTGGTGCCACTACCATAGATGAGTATAGAAAACATATAGAAAAAGATGCTGCATTGGAAAGAAGGTTTCAGCCAATCTATGTTGGTGAGCCTTCTGTAGAAGACACTATAGCTATATTGAGAGGGTTAAGAGAAAAGTACGAGGTTCATCATGGAGTAAGGATAAAGGACTCTGCTTTAATTGCTGCTGCAATACTTTCAGATAGATACATTTCGGATAGATTTTTGCCTGATAAAGCTATTGACCTAATAGATGAGGCAGCTTCCAAGCTTAGAATAGAGATTGATAGCATGCCTACTGAGATAGATGAGGTTGAGAGAAAGATTAAGCAGCTGGAAATAGAAATACAGGCATTAAAGAAAGAGAAAGATAAAGCTTCTCTTGAGAGGATGGAGAAGTTAAAGAAAGAGCTTGGGGAGTTAAAAGAGAAAAGTGATAGTATGAAGGCTCACTGGGAAAAGGAAAAGGCCATAATTTCCAGCATACGAAGCCTGAAAGAGGAGATAGAGCAAACAAAGATTGAAGCAGAGAAAGCTGAGAGGGAGGCAGATCTGCAGAGAGCAGCGGAGCTAAGATATGGGAAACTTCTAGAGCTCCAAAAAAGGCTGGAGGTGGAAAACAAAAAGCTTGAGGAACTTCAGAAAGAACAGAAAATGTTAAAGGAAGAGGTTGATGAAGAAGATGTAGCTGAAATAGTATCCAAGTGGACAGGGATTCCTGTTTCGAGACTTGTGGAAGGAGAAATAGAAAAATTAATTCATATGGAAGAAAGATTGAAGCAGAGAGTGGTGGGCCAGGATGAGGCCATAACTGCAATTTCTAACGCAATAAGAAGAGCGAGAGCTGGATTACAGGATCCAAATAGGCCTATTGGGTCATTTATATTTTTAGGTCCTACTGGTGTTGGCAAAACTGAGCTTTCAAGAGCTTTAGCTGAGTTTTTGTTTGATGATGAAAGGGCCATGGTAAGGCTTGACATGTCGGAGTATATGGAAAAGCACACGGTCTCGAGGCTTATTGGTGCTCCTCCTGGATATGTTGGGTATGAGGAAGGAGGATATCTTACTGAGGCTATAAGAAGAAGACCGTATAGTGTTATACTTCTGGATGAGATTGAGAAAGCTCATCCTGATGTGTTTAATATACTGCTACAAATAATGGACGATGGAAGACTAACAGATGGCCATGGGAGAACTGTAGACTTCAAAAATACGGTTATAATAATGACCTCTAATATTGGTAGCCAGTGGATTACTGAGCTTGGTGAGAGAGATGAAGAAGAAATGAGAAGCAGGGTAATGGAGGCACTTAAGGCGCATTTTAAGCCAGAGTTTTTGAATAGAGTGGATGACATAATAATATTCCACAGATTGGGTATCGAGGAGATTAAGAAAATCGTAGAAATTCAGATTAAAAATCTTAGAAAAATTCTTGCAGGGAAAAAGCTTACTCTTGACATAACCGATGGAGCTAAGGAACTTCTGGCAAGAGAGGGTTTTGACCCTGTGTATGGTGCAAGGCCTTTGAAGAGAGTGATCCAGAATAGGGTTCAGAATGAGCTTGCCATGCGACTTTTGAAAGGTGAGATAAGGGAAGGCGACCACGTTGTTCTTGATGTTACTGGCCCTGAGGGAAGGATATTGACATTTAAGGTGGAGCCAAGGAAAGAAAAAGAAAAGGTAAGTGTATAGTTGTATGTGTGTAGGAAATTTATCTGTGTGTAGGAAATTTATCTTGTGCTACCTAAAAAAGTACCTTGTTGAGTTGTCGATGATATTAAATGTACAAGCGTTAGGGGGCTGAATACGGAATTTCTTGAGAATTTAAAAAGGGTTAAAACAGAAAATATTTTAGAGTTTTTAGAAAATTTAAAGAGATTTTTAGAAAATTAGTTTAAAAATAGAAAGGAAAAAGGTGATTTTTAAAAACTAATGAATTTAGAAACTTTATTGCTGGCACTTTTGATATTTATAGGCCGAATTACTGACGTCACCCTGGGGACTATAAGAGTCAATATGATTGTCAGAAAAAAGAAGGTGATAGCTTCGATAATTGGGTTCTTTGAAGTAGTAATATTTGTGACCG
>JACIXO010000064.1 GCA_014360385.1 Actinomycetota bacterium
GGATACAAAAGATTTTGATAAAATTCCTAAAAACTATTTTAAGGAGATTCTAAAGTCGCTTTCAAAACTTGAAAAGCTAAAGCGAATTCCTTTCTTTTCAGGAATTCATTTTAAGGAAGCAGAAAAAGAACTTTCTCGCAAGATAGAGAATTACAGAAAAATACAGAGGAAAGCGGAAAGAACGTGGAGAATTGTAGAGCTATCGCGGAATGAAAATAGGCCTCAGACAATGGATTACGTAAGTGGAATATTTGAGGATTTTGTTGAGCTTTCAGGAGACAGAGTGGGGGGAGATGACAGTTCTGTTATCTCAGGTCTCGGAAAGATAAATGGGGTTACCGTGGCTGTGATTGGGCACAATAAGGGGAAAGATGTCAAACAAAAGATCGAATACAATTTTGGAATGAGTATGCCGTCAGGATATCGAAAATCTCAGCGGATTATGAGGCTTGCAGACAGATTTGGTTTTCCAATTATAACTTTTATAGATACCCCTGGTGCTTATCCTGCACTTGAGGCTGAGGACGGTGGTCAGGCAGGATCGATTGCAACAAGTATCCTCGTTATGTTTGAAGTGAAGGTTCCCATAATTTCTATTCTAATTGGAGAGGGGGGAAGCGGGGGAGCTTTAGCCCTGGCAGTGGGAAATTATGTTATGATGCTTGAGAATTCTACTTATTCTGTTATTTCGCCAGAAGGCTGTGCTGCGATTCTATGGAAGGATGCATCTGCTGCTAAACTTGCAGCCAGTGCTTTAAAGTTAACTGCAAAAGACCTCCTTAAGTTGGGAGTAATAGATAGAATTATCCATGAGCCAATGGGAGGGGCCCATAATGACCCTGAGAGAATGGTAAGAATAGTAAAAGCCAACCTTATAGAGGTGCTAAAAAGATATAAGGGTGTTTCTGGTGAAGAGCTTAAGAAACAAAGGGCAGAGAAGTATGAATCAATGGGTATATTCACTCTCCTACATACAGGATGACAAAAGAACCCTTGGTAATGTAAGTCCCTCCTTCAGGGTCTTGTGCCAGTATTAATCCTTTTTGAATCGAGTAGTCAGTGGAAATGTTTCTTATTTCATAATTTATATTGTTAGACTGAAGCAGGGTTTGAGCCTGGTTTAAATCCATTTTAGTTACATCCGGGACAGCTACCAGGTCTTCTGTTGTGGTTACTTCTAATGTGACTTCACTTCCTTCTTTAACTTGGCTACCAGGAGGAGGGTATACTCCAACTATTGTTCCTGGAGGATAATCTTTATTTGTTACTCTGTTTTTTCTGATTGTCAGGCCGTAGGATTCAAGCTGGGAAACAGCGTAGAAATAGTCCCAGCCTATTACATTAGGAATAAGTACTTTTTTCTCCCCGATGCTTACGGTTAGATTTATCTTTTCTCCGGATTTTAGCTCTTTCCCAAATTCTGGGTGCTGATCTAATATAACATTTACACCCATGGAATCTGAATAGACTTTAGAAATGGTTCCTAGCTCAAGTTTTAGTTCCTTTAGCATATTTTCTGCTTCCTCAAGGGTAAGACCTATAAGGTTTGGCATAGTAATTGTGTCAGAATTTTCCTTTCCTTTGCTTATAATTACTGTTATATAGGTGTTGGTGGGGACACTGGTATCTGGTTTGGGAGACTGATCTATTATAAATCTCTCAGGTATATTTTCACTGTATACTTCTTCTTTTATTCTTAATCCCAGGTTGTAAGTTTTGAGTATTTTTTCTGCCTGGGCTACTGGAATGTTTTCAATAGGGGGCACTCTAACAAAACTTAAGCTTTGTCTTAAACTTATGTAGTTTACGCTAAAAATCAGGAAGAGGATAAAAAAAATTGAAGTTAGTGAAATCAGAGTAATGTTAAGAACAGAACTACTGGATTTAACTTTTGATTTCAGTCTTGAGGTTATTTTTAGCTGTCTTTTCTCTATTGTGAGAGGTTTATTATTCAGAAAGTTTTCAAGGTCTCTTCTTAGACTCTGAGCACTATCGTATCTTTTCTGAGGGTCTTTTTCGAGGCAATGCATTACAATTTTTTCAAGCTTTACTGGTATGTCTTTTATGAAAGTTGAAGGTTTTACAGGTGCTTCATTTATGTGTTTTAAGCTTATATCTATAGGGTTGTCTCCTCTGAAGGGAACATCGCCTGCCAGCATTTCATACATCACGATGCCCAGTGAGTAGATATCAGTTCTAAAGTCCAGTAGCTCACCTTTTGCCTGTTCTGGTGAAATGTAGTGAGCTGTTCCCATTATGCTTATAGTTTTTGTCTCATCTCCACCCAGAATCTTGGCTATTCCAAAGTCGGTTACTTTAACAACTCCTTCTGAGTCAATCATTATATTCTGGGGTTTTATGTCTCTGTGTATAAGGTTATTCTTATGAGCAGCTTCCAGCGCATTACATATCTGGATGGTATATTTAGCTACGACCTTTGGGTTAAGGGGACCTCTTCTTTCTATAATTTCCTTAAGGCTTTGTCCTTTTAGGTATTCCATGGAGATGAAGTACTGGTTATCATAGCTTCCCCAGTCATAAATGGATACTATATTTGGATGGTTTAGATTAGCAAGGATTTGTGCTTCTCTTCTAAATCTGGCGACAAAAGTTCTATCATTTGAATGGAGTGGCGAAAGGATTTTTATAGCTACTTCTTTGTTTGATTTTAAATCTGTGGCTAAATATACATCTGCCATCCCACCAGTTGCGATTTTTTTTAGAAGTTTGTATCGTTCTGAAATAATCTTGTCATTCATTCTGCTGTTTAGATTATTCTGATTATGCTAACCTGACAACAACCACAGTTATATTGTCAAACCCACCTCTTTTTTTAGCAAGGTTTATAAGATTTTTTCCAATACTTTCAACATTTTCATATTTTTCTATGGTTCTTAGTATAGTCTGGTCATCAAGCATTGAATTTAAGCCATCAGTACATAGAAGCAAGATATCGTTTGGCTTTAAGTCAAAGAAAAAAGAGTCGTAACTTAGTTCCATATCTACTCCCAGAACATTTGTTAATATATTTCTGTAAGGATGAACGGACATTTCTTCGTAAGTTATTTTTCCGTTTCTATACAGTTTTCCGACCACGGTGTGATCCTCAGTTAAGAGACTTATACTTTCTCCTCTCTTAAGGTATAGCCTACTATCACCGACGTGGATGCAGTAAGCTTTATAGGAATCGATGTATGCTCCAGTAAAAGTGGTGCCCATACCTGCAAATTCATAATTAGAGATGGAAAGATTGAAGACTTTCTTATTTGCTATTTCGATACTTGTGGACAGTAAAATTTTTATTCTTTCTGAGGTGTTGTCTTGAACTTTATCCTCATTGGTGAACCTGGATTTATCTCTAGTTTCACTTTCTTTTCTGTCCTGCTCGCTTTCAAATTCTACTATTTTTTTAGTTTTTTTTGTTCCATTTTTGGGTTCAATGGTAGAGAGAGTAGATATATGAGATTTGAAGTGATTTACAAAAGATTCGACTGCCATCCTGCTTGCAACTTCGCCTGCCTTGTGTCCACCCATTCCATCGGCGACTACAAATAGACTATCTTCTGCATAGAAGAAGTCCTCGTTTTGCTCTCTGTAATTTCCAATATCTGTAGTTGCAAAATATTCCATGTAAAATATTATATGTTATAATTTCGTATTAATAAAACCCTTGTTTTATGTTGTGAAAATGTTGTAATCTATATTGTCACATTATCGTTTGTCTTCTAATTTCTGGAAGCCCTGAAAGGTAAGTTGCGGACTGGTTTAAGAAAGCAGGATTTTTCTAAAGATGGGCGAATGGCGGAACTGGTAGACGCGCTAGGTTCAGGGTCTAGTGCTCGAAAGAGTGTGGGGGTTCGAGTCCCCCTTCGCCCACCATTGCGCCGGGCTCTCAGATTTTGAGCTTTAAACCTTAAATCTTGTTAGATTTTATTGATTTTTTTGGAAGAGATTTCTTTGTTTCTTGAAAATCCTTTTTGATTTTATGATTGGAGAAAACTTTCTCTAGGTTTCACTTAAGCTGTACTTAGACTTAAATAAGAGGAAATAGAAGGAGAGGTAGATATTGGAGTGGAGAGGCGAAGCAGAAGAGATTCAATCATTACTCTAATAATAATGGTTATAATAGCATCTGTTATTATAAGCTGGCTTTCAGGTCTGTGGAGCTTTAATCCTGGCAGAAAAGACTTAACCGATGAAGAAAGACTTACTATTGCTGATTATATAAATTCGATTTCTGTTCTGGTTCAACATTCAAATAAAACTTCTGTTGATTTCTTCATGGCTCTTGACAACATTAAGGGGTTATCAAGGGAGGAGCTTGATAGTAAACTTTCAGAGATTATTGAGGAAAGTAGGGTCGTACTCGAAAATTGCGAGGGATTGCATCCACCTGAATTTTTTGATGTACCACATGGATATTTTATCCTCGTCTTAAAGGTTAGAAATAATGCATACGAAAACTTTAAACCAGCTTTGTTTAATGCTCTTCAAGATTTAGATTTGGATATATCTTGTTCCCAGATAACTGATTCTTTTCTTAGTCTTTATATGAGTGATGAAATCTACAAGTATTTTCAGGAAGAATTAGCTGCCTCCGGAGAGAAGCTAGGAATAAAAAATCTCACCATAATAGATTCAAAAGTCTTAAGGGACAAAAGACTGGTATCCAGCGAAAATGTCTTAAATTTTGTATCGGAGATAAAAACAGTAACCACTCTTCAGGAAAGGAGGGGAGTAGCTGTAATTGCCGAGAGTATTGAATTTGATCCTCCCAAAATTAATGAGCAGGGTGACTATTTGATACTGGCAAAGGGTTCTGAAATTAGTATAACTGTGTTGGTGGAAAATCAAGGAAATGTTGTGGAGAACGATGTAAATGTGGTTATGAAATATGAAACTGAAGATAATCCTAAAGCTGAGGAGAAAAAGTATGTGATAAGCACGATAGCTCCTTCTGAGCAAAAAGCTATAACTTTAACTGGATTTAAAGCCTACCCTGGTAGAAAATGTCAGTTAACGGTAACTGTGGGACCAGTTCCAAACGAGGTTGTTCTGGCCAACAACACAGCATCATATAAGTTTGTGGTTGAGAAATAAGTTTATGGTTGAGAAATAGGCAAGACAGTCTAAGATAAAATCTCCCAGAAGTATTTCATATATTTTCTTTATTAGGTATAATATTGACACCATTTTACATTGTAACTTTATTTTCTATTTATAATGAGTGATCAGAGTAATAAGTTTTTTACCCTTCTTATAATCTCGGATGCTAAATCGAAGATTAAAAGAATAAGAATATCCCACAATTTCCTAAGGTTTTTTGGCATAGCCTCTATAGTAGTAGTTGCCTCCATTTCAATTCTCGTGTCTAATCTTGTGTTAACTCACCAGAAACTGAATGAGAAATTGCTGGAGATCCAGAGAATAGAATATAAGATAAACTACAAGGAGGTTGAGCTCCAAAACCTTGAGAAAAAAACTAAAGAGGTGGAAACCAAGACAAAGATTCTAGAGAACTATCTTAAAGAGATTGAAGAGCTTGATAAGATGGTGAGAAACATAACTGGTAAGGGTGGATTTGATGAAGAAGTAGCAATTTACTCTTCAGACCTTAGTGCAGATATAAATATTGAAAGTGATCCTTCCGAGATATTCTATTATACCAATGATCAGGAAGAGGAACTCGATGATATAGATAAGCTATTGGATGAACTTTTAGCAAAAGCCCCTGCTCTATCCGAAAAGCTATCTCAGGATAAGCGGGATATGGAGGACCATATATATTTGATGGAGCACACCCCTTCTATATGGCCCACTTGGGGCAAGATTACTACACTTTTCTGTGATGGCAGAGCAAAAACATGGAGACCAGGGCTTCATAAGGGACTTGATATTGCTAATAGTGTGGGTACTCAGGTAAATGCGACTGCGAGTGGGGTAGTGATATTTTCAGGATGGCATGGAGGCTACGGTAGAAAGGTAGTAATATATCATGGGACTGGACTTGATGGAGCTGTTTATACCACTGTCTATGCTCACCTTAATAAAATTTATGTAAATGTTGGTGATGAGGTAAAACAGGGCGATGTAATTGGCCTTATGGGGAATAGTGGAAGAAGTACAGGATCACATTTACATTATGAGGTTTTAGTGAACGGTATCCCAAAGAATCCAAGGGACTTTCTTCCATAACTTGATACTGTAGCTTGTATAGATACCTGTCACTTCAAAGATTCCTTTAGATGAACCATAATTGTGCTCAACAAAATCAACTTCTATATTACTATCGTTTTATGGATGGAAGTATATTTTCTTTGGTAATTATAAGATATTTACTACTATAATATAATGGTAGTAAATATTTTATAATTACCTAATATTTTGCTTGACATAATTTACACTTTATATAAAAAGATATTGAACCTACCTATGTCTTATTACAAAATCACTTGAGCGGTAATGTCATCAACTTTATTTCTTTTTCCAATGCGAGATACTCTTTATCCTTATGAACTAAAACTGCGTCTTCAAGTAATGCATAAGATGCAATCAAAGCATCTGCTAATGATATTGAATACTGGGCTTTTAACCTTGCAGATTGAATTAAATAAGGTTCACTTATTTCATCAATAATTGAAACTGGAAGGCTTTTTAAATAAACATATCTCTGATTTGCACAATCTTCACCTATCCTTTTGAAATTAACATAGTAAAATTCTATTAAAGCGATATAGGGAAGAAGAACTTCTATTTCTCCTTTCTTTGATTTCGAAAATAGGTTTTTTACATTTTCAGAACCATCCTCTCCAGAGAAATATGTTATGACAGCAGAAGTGTCAAGCAAATATTTAACTTCCATTTAATTTTTCTTTCTCTCTATAATCCATAAGTTCATTATAAAGTCCTTCTTTTTCAGCAATCTTATAAGTAGCTTTAATAATATCTTCTGGAATAGGTATGACTTTTATTTCTTTACCTGTATCAAGCCAATAAAGTTTCGAACCCTTTTTTAAATTATATTTTTTCAAAATCTCTGCAGGAACTGAAGTTTGACCACGTTTGGAAATAGTCGTTCTCATTGCAATCACCAATAATTAATTTACAAGACTTTTAATAATTTTACAAGTAAAAAAATTATTTTACAAATATTTTTTCATTCCATAAAAGCTATTTAAGTTTACGGACATTAATTTTGATCTAACCAGCATGTTTTCGCGGACGTTTTATATGATCTAATGCATCTTCTTTATTATCCTA
>JACIXO010000065.1 GCA_014360385.1 Actinomycetota bacterium
GTCATCGTCAAGGATCAGGGAGATCCTTTTCATGCCGCTTCCTCCTCGACCATCAGGCGCGAGTACTTGACCGTAATATCACGCGGGAGAGGGCGATCACGCGGGATAGGGCGCGGAGGGGAACGGAGAACATCCACATTGCGACATGCCGAAGAGCCTTCCAAACAGTTCAGTATAGAGGAGCTTATTAAAATAAAGAATAAGAAGAACCTTACTGTAAGTCTGTGTTTTCCAACCTTAAACGAAGCCCAAACTATTGGAAACATACTGAAGATAACCAGGGAAGAGTTATATGAGCCAGGACTTGTTGATGAGGTAGTGGTGATAGATTCTGGCTCTCTGGATAATACACCTGAGATAGTAAGGGAAATAGGCTTTGAGGTCTATCAGCATAAAGAAATACTTGGGAAATATGGAAGTTACCAGGGCAAAGGTGAAGCCCTGTGGAAGAGTCTATTTGTATTAAAGGGAGACATTATAGTATGGTGTGATTCAGATATTAAGAATTTTAGTTCAAGATTTGTTTATGGTGTTTTAGGTCCACTCATTACAGACGAGGAATTATATTTTGTTAAAGCCTTTTATAGGAGGCCTTTAAAGATTGATAGTTCATATATGAAAGGTGAAGGAGGAAGAGTAACTGAAATACTTGTAAGGCCAATACTGAACTTATTTTACCCTGAACTTAGCAAGTTGTTTCAGCCGTTATCTGGTGAATATGCAGGTCGAAGAGAAGTACTGGAGCAGATTCCCTTTTTTACTGGTTATGGTGTAGAAATAGGAATGTTAATTGAAATATATGAGAGATTTGGGCTGGAAAGAATAGCTCAGGTCAATGTTAAAAGAAGGGTTCATAGAAATCAGCCTCTTTCCTCGCTGTCGAGAATGTCTTTTGGTATAATGCAGGCAATTTTGAAGAAATTAGAGTACTATGGTAAGTTGCAGATTAATGAAAGATTAAATAAAATATACAGCCAAATAGATTATATAGACAATGAGTATGTTATTGTGCCTGTAAAAATAGAGGAGAAAGAGCGCCCACCCATATCGACTATAAAAGAATATATGTTGAGGAAGAATAAAAGCCTCGCCTTGGAAGATGGCAAGATAGTTTAAATCAGTTAGTGGGTAGCTTATGAATTTGGAGATTAATCTTAATCTATATGAAGTCTTAATCTATATAAAGTCTATTTATAAAGTTTTATAAGAGTTTATAAAGGTTTGAAAATATGTCCTCAAAGGTTAAAGAGCTTAAGGAAGTTGGAAAAGTAAAAAAACTTAGCGATTACAAAGAAGAAATCAAAAAAAGTCTCAAAGAATTAAAAGTAATCTATAGCGATCTTGATGGTACACTTCTTAATCAGAAGGGCTGTCTTATAAAGGATGAGAATGATTGTTTATATTTAGAAAGTATTGAGGAGCTAGTCGAAATTTTAAAAAGAGGTTGGGATGTTGTTCTTGTATCAGGAAGAAATAGGACTCAGCTAAAATATAATGCGCAGCTTATAGGTGTAAATAACTATATTGCTGAACTTGGGTGTGAGTTAGTCTACAATTTGGGTGAAAAAATTTACCAGACTTTCGATACCCAGAACGTGGACTATGATTTAGGGTATGGAGGGAAAGACCTGGCAACAGTAGTAAAACTTTTAAAAGAAAGTTTTCCTGATAGACTGGAGTATAACCCGGAGTGGAGCAAATATAGAAGTTGGACAGTACTACTTTTTGGAGATATTGATCTTGATCTTGCGAATGAGAAGCTAAGAGAAAACGGGTTTGACAATTTGATTCTGGTAGACAATGGTCTTACCTCATTGGTAAAGTTAGATATTGGAGTTAACAGGCTTCATATTTATAATTTAATTCCTGAGGGTGTGGATAAATCTAGTGCAATAAGACTTGATAAGAAATTAAGAAGACTTGAAACTGAAAATTGTATAGCACTTGGCGACTCTTTAGAAGATTTAAAAATGGCAAAAGAAGTTAAGTTCTTCTTTCTCATGAGAAATGCTTTCGATTTCGAAGGTGGCAAAAAGATTCTAGAAGAGTTACAGAATTATGATAATGTATTTGTTACAGAGGGAAGAATGAATAGAGGATGGACTGAGGTTATGAGATTTGTAAGAAGCTAATCTACAAGTTAATCTACAAAGTTAATCTAATGAGACTACTGTTTAATTATTTTACTTATATTTTTCTGCACACTTACTTGTTTAAATTATAAAACAGGAATTGTTATTAATAAAAGTTTATCATCTTATTCTAAGAGGAGTCATTATGCAAATAAAGTCCAGTATCGTTGAGGCAGTTGAATCTGAGTATGATAAAGATAAAACCTCTGAAGTGCTGGATGATAGTGTAATAGAGGTAATAAAGGAGTTAAAAGATGTTGATATTGTAGTGGGTATCCCAAGTTTCAATAATGAGGCTACAATCAGTAAAGTTGTAACGAGTTTCGGGGAGGGGCTTAAAAAATACTATCCTGACTTTAAGTGCATTATTGTAAATGCGGATGGACAATCCATGGATAGGACTGTGGAAATGGTAGAGAAAGCACAGGTTCCCAGAGGGGTAAGGAAAATAACAACTTACTATAAAGGCCCAAGAGGAAAGGGCAGTGCCTTAAGAACGATATTCGAGATAGCAAGAAGACTGGAAGCCAAAGTTTGTGTGGTTTCAGACGCTGATACAAGAAGTATAACTCCTGAGTGGACTTATGCCCTGGTTAATCCAGTTTTATGCTTGGGATATGGATATGTTACCCCCTACTATAGTAGGGATAAGCATGATGCTACTATAACAAATGCACTTGTTTACCCAACTATTAGAGCTCTTTATGGCCTCAGAATTCGTCAGCCAATAGGGGGAGATTTTGCTTTTTCAAATGGGGTGCTTCAGGTTTTAACCAGGAAGATTTATTGGGAGAAGTATCCTTACATTTCCAAGTTTGGGGTGGACGTATGGATGACTACTACTGCGATGAATGAGGGCTTTAGAGTATGCCAGACAGTTTTGGGCTCAAAAGTTCATGATGTCAAAGATCCGGGCAAGGATTTGTCCCCGATGTTCATGCAGGTTGTAGGGACAATGTTTGACTTAATGAAATACTACGAATTTAGGTGGCGAAACGTTATAGGTAGTATTCAAAGTTATATATTTGGGAAATTCAAATTTACTGAGGTTGAGAGAATATCTGTTAACTTTGATGAGCTTATTCAAAAATTCTCTACAGGGTATGAGAAGTACAAAAATGTGTGGAAGGCTATGTTTGATAAAGATACATACCTCGAGTTTAGAAAAGCTATTAATTCATACCCCTTAGAGGAGTTAGTTATATCTGTTGAGCTCTGGGCAAAAATTGTTTATGAGTTTGCCTGTGCGTATAATTTTGTAAGGCCTGAAGAGAAAGAACTTGTATTGCAGTCTATGATTCCATTCTATTTTATAAGAACTGCCTCTTTTATCAAAGAAGCTATGTTATTTAGTGATGAAATAGCTGATGCGGTGGTTGAAGGAAATGCCGGAGTTTTCGAGCGTTTGAAGGATTATCTTGTGAGTAGGTGGGACTGCTACAAAAAAAAGGGAGAACTTTTTAGCTTTGCGGACAAAGTCTTGTAAGCTTGGAATGATATACTTCTTTAAGCTGCCTATATAAGCTACTCTCATTCTAATCAGATGTAAAAATATTTTATATTTATGTATCGTGTGAGCTCTTTGGCTATTGCATTAATGTCTAATTAGCCGGGCTAATAATGCATATACGTGTAATAATAGGTGGTAGCACAGTGCTGTTGACATAAAAAATTTACTATAGTAAACTTTCGTTTGCTAATAAGTCAGAGCAGACAAGTGCGAGTATAGTAACGCAAGGTGGCAGTTTAATAAGTATAATAAGCTATTAAGAATTTCTATGGGCCGTTAGCTCAGTTGGTAGAGCACCGGACTTTTAATCCGGGTGTCGAAGGTTCGATTCCTTCACGGCTCACCAGGATTTAATGCCTTAGGTGTTTTAGATGCCCTTTTTAAAATTTTGATGAGTTCTGCCCTCGTCGTCTAGGGGTTAGGACACAGCCCTTTCAAGGCTGCAACGGGGATTCGAATTCCCCCGAGGGCACCAGAATTGTGGGCGATTAGCTCAGCTGGGAGAGCACCTGCCTTACAAGCAGGGGGTCGTAGGTTCAACTCCTGCATCGCCCACCAGTAGTGCGGAGCTGTCGTCTAGTGGTTTAGGACACGTGCCTGTCACGCACGAGGTCGCGGGTTCGAATCCCGTCAGCTCCGCCATGTGACATTGTCAAAATTCATATAAGTTGATTGTTGAATATCCAGTGTGTTTATCCTGTGTAGCATAGCTTCTAATAGGTTTTTGGTGGCGAGATAGCTCAGTTGGTAGAGCAGTGGACTGAAAATCCATGTGTCCGCAGTTCGATTCTGCGTCTCGCCACCATTTTTTTCTTGTAGCTTTTTCTACTTATATTTTCTATTAATATTTTTTACTCATAATTTTATTTATAACTATAGTGACAAATGTCACCATTATTTATGGTATTATTTATAATTAATTTCCGTTATTTTCTTAGTTTCCCTTATTTTCTCTTCTCTCTTCTCTATTATTTGATCTTAGATTAATCTCTAATTTTCTAAAGTTGCCTTTATATGATTTTTGGGGTTCATATCATTTATTTTTTATTTGCTGGATTTCGAGGTTAACTTTTTAGAAATATTCTTATAGAATATTATTACCTTACTATTCTTTTTACATTATTTCGTTACTTGTGTTACCTTATGCAAGCAATTTAAAGGTTAAGGAAGAATTCCCAGAAAGTCAGGGGTAAAATTTTGATTGATTCTCAAATACTTTCTGATAATTTTACATTAATACCTGTCTTATCTGTCTTATCTGGCGTAGCAATTGTTTGTCTTGGTGCATTGCTCATAATCCACAGACTGAAACTTAACAATTTGAGGAAGACACTTTATGTTTTTCTGGATGAGATACTTACCAGTCTTACTAATATCCAGGAAACGAAGAAAGTAATAGACCCTCGGGAAGTTATAAGAGCCAGGAGATGGGGAGTCAAGGATTATCTTGATTATGTAGGAGAATTTGCCAGTAGTGTTAGTAGTAGAGTTGCCAGCACACTAAGGGTCTTGAACTTAATTCTTGATCATATACCCTACGGTGTTTTGATAATTGACAGGCAGAGAAGAATTCTGAGAATAAATGAGAGTCTTTGTAACCTTTTCTACCTGGATAGAGAGAGGGTCATAGGTAACAAGACCATATTAGTTTTTAACAACAAAAAACTTGAGAATCTTATTACGAGAAGTTTTAAGAGACTGGTTTCACAAAGAGAAAATATAGTTTTTTTTGAGGATGAAGATCTCTACCTGGATGTCCAGAGCATACTTTTAACTTCTGATGGAAATATTGTAAAGAGGGAAGACGCTCAGGACATAAGGGATGGCAAAGTGGAAATAAATTTATTGCTTCTGTTCAAGAATGCAACTCAGGAAATTGAGTTTTCTAAACTGAGAAGCCAATTTGTGGCAAACGTGTCTCATGAAATGAGAACCCCCCTTACGTCTATAAAGGGATATCTCGAAACTTCTCTTGAAACTGACCTCAAAGATGAGAAGAGAATCAGAAATTATTTGAGTAAAAGTCTTGAGGAAGTAAATAGACTAACTGTTTTGATAGAAGATATCCTTAATCTTTCGAAGATTGAGCACAAAAGAAATATTTTGTTCGAGGAGAATTATGATCTTGTCGATGTAATAAACGAATGTGTTAGCTCTCTTGAATTTCTGGCAAAACAGAATGACATGGAAATAAAGTTTGATTGCGATTACGCTCACATAACTTACAAGACAGACGAAGAGCTTTTCAGGCAACTTGTTAAGAATATATTGGAAAACTCGATTTTCTATGCAGGAAAAGGAGCTAAGATCCAAATTTTGCTTAAGGAAAACAAGAGCAATGTGATACTCAATTTTGTAGACAACGGAGTGGGCATCAGTAAAAAGGACCTCCCATATATTTTTCAGAGATTTTACAGAGGAAAAAATCCCAATGCCTCAAAGCGAATAGGATCAGGTCTGGGGCTTTCCATTGTGAAGCATATTGTCGAACTACATGGTGGTAAGATTAGTGTAAGCAGTACCCCAAATGTTGAAACCAAATTTAGTATAATTTTGCCAAAATAAGATTTTTATCTTCATGAGTATTTATCTTAAATGAGTATTTAGAGTATTTATCCTAAGAACTATCATTAAAAATATAGAGCTACTTTAGGATCTTTTTATATTATTAATTAAATATGGAGCTAGTATATATACTTGATGATGAAGATAATATTTTAGAAATAGTTATGCACAATCTTGAAAAAAATGGGTATGCTACGAAGGGGTTTAAAACTAGTGCTGACTTTTTTGATGCCTTTTACAGTAGAAAGCCTGATCTAGTAATACTTGATCTTATGCTACCTGATAGAGATGGATTTGAAATATGTAAAGAAATTAAGAGTAAGACTAATGTTCCAGTTATAATTTTAAGTGCTAGAGGAGAAGAATTTGATAAAGTATTGGGACTTGAGCTTGGTGCGGATGACTATATTGTAAAGCCGTTTGGTATACGAGAACTTATAGCAAGAGTAAAGAATGTATTAAGAAGGTCACAAGAGATTTATGAAAAATCCGATTATGGTAAAAGTAGTAAAGAATTTATTAAAAAGGATTTCTATTTTGGTAATACGAGAGTTTTTGTTGATGAGGAAAAACATGAGTTTTGGCTTGATGACGACCTAGTAAAATTAAACCCTAAAGAATTTATGGTGATCAGTATACTTCTTAGAAATTTGGATAAGCTTACACCTCGAAGTGAATTAATAAGAATGGTATGGGGTGAGGATTATTTTGGTGATACAAGAACACTTGATGTTCATATACGTAGATTAAGAAAAAAACTTTCGCACAATAATTTCGGAAAATCTTTTATAAAAACTGTTCATGGATATGGATATAAGTTAATTAGTGAAGGAAAAGGCTAATAGAAGAAATATCTCCAGCAGTTACCCAATCATTATAAGTGCATTCTAGGGAAGAAATAGCACTCTATTGTCTTAGAAAGCATTTTGTATTCTTTATTTGTCTTAACTCCTCTATTTAGATCTCCTTATAAAAAATTTAATATTTTTTTAACAAGTTTTTAATTTTTTTTTAACCAAAGAAA
>JACIXO010000066.1 GCA_014360385.1 Actinomycetota bacterium
GATTTTGAAAAATACATTCCACTGATGCTTTTGGGGCAGGAATTAGGAGTGGGAAAGGGCACCAGCTTTGGGTTGGGTAGGTACAAGATTGCAAGCTTCGAGATATTGTAAGAAATATTGTAAGAGGTGGTTTAATAACGATTGCTTCTTTATATCATAGCTGGAGGTTAATTTTGTCGCATGTTTAAAGAGCAGTGGCTTTATCTTTAGCAGGACTTAAGATTGGAGTAGATTAAATACAGGAAATATAAGACATTCTATAAAAAGAAAAGATTAAAAACGTAAAAAATATTAAATTATTAAAGACCAATTTTTTTAAACGAGGAGTGTAACATTGAATAGACTTGATCAAATAATTATTGGTGCACTTCTGCATGATATCGGTAAGTTTATGCAGCGTGCAGGCGTGGACAACAAGTTCAAAAACAACGAGAGAGAAAAGTCAAGGGTGTGCAAGAGAAATGCCCAACACTACTATACTCATTACCATAGCTTATATACTCTGGCATTTTTTGACTTCTATGAGAAATATTTGCCTAAGCCAACGGAAAGGTTTGAAAGGCCAGAGGATAACGTGTCAAATTTTGCTTCGTGTCATCATAACCCTATGACTGACATTGGATGGATTATAGCTGAAGCTGATAGGCTTTCGAGTGGAAGCGATAGAACTCAGGAAGAAGATAGGGAGGACATGGTAGATATACAAGGGAGATCTAAACTCAAAACAACAAGACTTGTGTCAATTTTTTCTGAGATAAATCTTACCGGGCGAGTCAAATCTAAGGATAGTTTTGTGTATTCACTAAATCCTCTAAAAGAATATGACGACTCAATTTTCCCTATGAAGAAGACTGATGTCCAGGAAGACCTTACAGTTGAATATTCCAGATTATGGGATGCTTTTGAGAAGGAAATCGAAAAGATTACGTCGCAAAATATTGACCTTTATATTCAGCATCTATATTATGTTCTTCAGAAATATACATGGTGTATACCAAGCTCTACAGTAGACTTTCCAGATATTTCTCTATATGATCACAGTGTAACTACAGCAGCGATTGCATCCTCTCTCTATTTATTTCACAAATATACGGGAACCCTAAAAGAGTCTTGTATACGTGATAGAACCACCAGTAAATTTCTTATGGTAAGTGGAGATTTAAGTGGTATCCAGAATTATATCTACAACATCTATGGGAGTGATAGTAGAGGTGCAAGTAAGGCATTGAGGTGTAGATCCTTGTATCTTGAGTTGCTGAATGAAGTCTGTGCAAGATATGTTGTAGATTACTGCGGACTCCACTTCGCAAACATTTTATATTCCTGTGGTGGAAAGTTCTTAATTTTTGCACCTAACTTGCCTGAGTTCATAGACAAAATAAGTGAACTTAAGAAGTTTATTGGAAGTTGGTTTAAAAACAAATTTTCCGGTGAGCTTGCTCTAAATTTAGCTTTTGTAGAACTCTGTGGCAACCATTTTGATATCAGATACTTTCCTATGAAATTTACTGAATTAACTCAAAAGACTGAACAAGCCAAAAATAGAAGATTTTTTGAAGTCTTGTTAAGGGAACCAAAACTATCCAACTTCATTGTGGGATATAGTTATAGTGAGGGTGAGAAGAGTGTTTGCAAATTGTGTGGAAAATACCCTTCAGCGCCAAAATCAGAGGGATATTGTGATTTCTGCTCTTCATTCATAAAAATTGGGGGGAGGCTTCCCCAGGTTAATACTCTAGCTTATTCAAGAAGAAAAGTAGCCACTGACTCATCTGGAGTTTATCTTAGCTTCTTTGATGACAAATATTACATCTACTTTTACTCTGAAGAAAAGTTAAAGGACATTTCTCATTTTTTTAGTATTTATTCGCTTTTTTCGGATTTGTACTATCCTCGAAAACCATTAGCTGCATATGTACCTAGGGACGTGGGATCAGGGATTACTCTAACATTTGAAGAAATCTCGAAATATTCTTGTGAATATGAGTTTCCTGTATTTTATGAGGACTCTGAGAGTTTAGAAGGTGAACTCAGCAAAGGTGATGAAAACCTGTCACGTTGCGGCGAAAAAATGCTTAGTGTATTGAGAGCTGATGTTGACAATATGGGGCTTATCTTTAGCTATGGTCTTTATGATGATAAAATCGAGAATTCAAAGCTAACTGTATCAAGATATTATGCTCTAAGTAGAATGTTCAATCTCTTCTTTAGTGGTTTTCTAACTAATTTGATTAAGACTAATAACAGATTTAGAAACATCTATATAGTATACGCAGGTGGTGATGATCTTTTCCTTATAGGACCTTGGGATACGATTATAGAATTTGCGGTCGTATTACAAAAAAAGTTCAAAAGGTACACTTGCCTTAATGATGATATAACAATCTCGGCTGCAATAGGGCTTTTCAAGCCACATTTTCCCGTAAGACGGTTTGCTTCTATAACAAGAGACTTGTTAGAGAGAGCAAAGGAACATGAGCAGAGTGAAAGTAAAAAACCTATAGACCAGAATGAGAGCAAAATTGTAAGCGACGGAATAAGGACCTATGGTAACAGGATAAACCTGTTTAACCATAATGTTATGTGGGATGATCTTAAGGCCCTATTGAGAGAGGGATATTTTTTGGAAAGGGAAGTAAAGAAAAATAGAAAAGACCAAAGTTCTAATGTTTCAATGGCTTTTCTTTATAGAATGCTTAAATATCATGATATGTATGAAAAATATAAAGAAACTGGGGATGTAAATTTCTTAAGGTACAAGTATCTGTCTGTTTATGATTTAAGTAGAAATATAGTGAATTATAGTAAAGAAAATAATGAAATTCTTAATAAGGAGGTGGTTAAGAAGTTACAAGTTCTTCTTAATGAAAAAATTGAAGAACTCACCATACCTGTCTACTGGGCTATCTATCGTTGCCGTAGGTAGAATATCCATAGAGGTAAAATATAAACATGAATGTGCTAAGGTGAGGGGCATAATGATATTTTGCAATACAAAGAGTGAAGATTTATTTTTTCTACAGATGAACACGAATTTTATAGTAATAAACTATTATGTCAAGAATATTTATCTTGGAGGAGTTTAAATGGGAAGTTATTATCACACAGATGATGGAAAAATTAAAGAAGAGCTTTTGGATAAAAAAGCTGAGGAAGTAGCAAAAAAAATTTTTATTGGTGGGAGACGAGATACTGAAAGCACTAGAACACAGATAAGAAAATTTTACAACGAAGTTAAATATTATGAGAAAAAAATTAGAAAATCTTCAGATGAAGATAGCACCTTTAAAGAGATTTT
Source organism: Actinomycetota bacterium (assembly GCA_014360385.1). GTDB lineage: Bacteria > Actinomycetota > Humimicrobiia > Humimicrobiales > Humimicrobiaceae > JACIXO01. Next base: position 3,299 of record JACIXO010000066.1, read on the forward strand.
TCCTCTGATGAAGATGCTAAAAGCAAAGGTTGCTTATACTCTTGGAAGAACAGAGGTAAAAATTTCACAGGCATTCTATGATGAGTTTGTCAGACCCTGTATTGACAGAATTGAAGATAGGGAAGATTTTTATGCTTTTGTGCGTTATTTTGAGGCAGTAATAGGATATGGTTACTACTATAGTAAGGGGAAAAAAGAAGAAAATCTGAAGTGAGGAATTCCCTTGAGACACCGTTAAGGTTACCCCAGTGAATAGTATCAGTAAAGGGTAGTTACTAGCCATAACATATTGTTGTTTTTCTACTCTTTAACTAGATACAGAAAAGTTACGTAGAAAGTATTGGATATGATGTCAAACTTAAGGAGGTGTTTAATGAACATAAAGAAAATAGTTTTCGTAAAGGGCCAGATTAAAGCGCTTACAGGTCTTCATATTGGAGGTTCAAGTGATATTATTGAGATAGGGGGTAATGACAACCCTGTTATTAAAAATCCAGTTACCGGGGATCCCTATATACCTGCATCATCTCTAAAAGGAAAGATGAGGATGTTATTAGAGTGGAGACTTGGAAAGATTGGTAACGATGGGAAAATTCATGTATGTATAGAAAAGGATTGTCCCATATGCAGGATTTTTGGAGTACCTTCTAATAAAAATGTAGGTATAGGTCCTTCAAGATTAATAGTAAGAGATGCTGAACTGAATCCGGAATGGAAGAAAAAAGCTGAGCTAAAAGAAACATTACTGACAGAGGATAAGTATGAAAATTGGGTAAATAGACTAACTGCTAAAGCCGATCCACGACAGGTTGAAAGAGTTGTACCAGGAGCACTGTTCGATTTTGAGCTTGTGTACAAAGTGTTTGATATGGGGGATGGGGGAAAATTAGATGAGGATTATTTTAAATATGTGTTGGAAGCACTGAAACTGGTAGAAGTAGATTATTTGGGTGGGTTAGGTAGCAGAGGAAGTGGTAAAGTAAGATTTATCAATCTTAAAAAGTCTCTTTATGGTGAAGGAGGGTACACCGAGATTACATTACCAAATTTAGCCCAAATCATTATAAACAGTGGCACTAATTAATAGCTAATAAGTAATAAATAACTGTAGTAAAATAGCTTCTTATTCTTATATAAAAGTATTATAAAAGTATTTTGTTTTAATGTGTGGAAGATAAATTGATACATTTGTATAGCATTAGTACAACATTAATGTCATAAGTTGCCTTTATTGTTCCTCCTTTGATATTTCTGGTGACTTAGTAAATTACTTGACTAGGAGAATATATAATGAATGATTACAGATTAAGATTAAAGTTGTTATCCCCAATGTCAACTAACTTATGGTCTGATGTTCTTTTTGGACACATCTGCTGGGCGCTAAGATTTCTAAAAGGTAAAAAATTTCTGGAGGAAGAATTCTTACCACAGTTTGATAACCATCCACCATTTCTTATTTCTGATGGCTTTGTTTCGGATACTATAGTAAAACCAATTCTTCCTCAAATGAATGATGAAGAACTTAAAAAATTAATTTTTAAATTAAAAAGAAGAATTACCTTTTGGGATTATCAAAGATTAAAGGACTTAGAAAAAAGGTAAAGTCAATACCCATTGAAATTTTCTTTTCCCTTCAAAATGAGTGTAATGAAGCTAAGTTGATCGAGCTTCTTTTAAAAAAAGGCTATGAGCCTGATTACTCAAATGGTAAAAGCATTGAGGTTACTCACAATACTATTAATAGGATTAAAAGCTCAGTATTAGATGAAGGTGGGTTGTTTACTACTACCTTAATGTTTTACAAACCAGGTACTACTTTTGATATATATGTTAAAGTTTTTAATGAAAGCTACCTTCAATATCTACAGGACTCTTTTGAGTATATTTGTAAAACTGGTTTTGGGAAGGACAAGTCTATTGGCAAGGGATGGTTTGAAATTGCATCTCCACTAGAAAAGTTTAATGGTTTTGGTTTTTCACAGGGAGAGTGGGTTGTAAGCCTTTCATCATTTGCCCTTAATATTGAAGTAGAGAACATATACTACAATCTAAAAACAAAGTTCGGAAGGGTTTATATGAAATTAGATGATACAAATAGTTCAGATTTTACTCCATTTAAAAAGCCAGTTATTATGCTTGAATCAGGGTCAATAGTAAAGCCAAAAGTTGAACATAATAAAAAAGAAATACTTCTTGGGGGCATGTTATCTGGCATACACAAAGATTCTAGAGTAAAGCATTACTGTTATGGCTTTCCAGTTAGAATAAACTTAAAAGAGGGATAAGACAATGAAAATATACCAAATCAATATCAAATTCATATCACCAGTCCATATTGGATGTGGGATAAAGTTAGACCCTATATCTTATGTAGTGAAAGATCATTACTTTTATAGAATTAATCTTGAGAAATTTGTAAGTAGTCTTGATTCTAGTTTAAGAGAAAAACTTGTTTCCATAATAGACGCTAATAATTTATTGAAGTTACGGAAGTTTATTGCAGAGTTTTCGAATATAACTCAGTATTCTATATATAAGGTTAAAGCTACAAAGAACTTCGAATATTGTTATTTTCAAAAACTAAATGATTTAAGAAATCAGCTATTTGTTGATTCATTTATAAGGAGTGCTGAAGGGATTGCTTACTTGCCTGGGAGCTCGATAAAGGGCTCGATAAGAACTGCAGTGCTAAACTACTTTCTTAACAGAGATTTCTTAAGCAAAAATGTTAAGGTGGAAGATTCTCTAAAAAGAAGGATTGGAGATAGAAGGATATCAAAAGATGATCTGGCTAAAGAAACAGAAGCTGAAATCTTACGATTCCGAATAAAAAATTTTGGATCAGACCCACTAAGGGCTTTGAGAATTTCTGACGCTTTCATTAGAGATAACCGATATCTACTTGTAGCTCAAATTATTAATAGAAGATTTAATAATAAAGAGGGTAGACAAAAGTTTTGGCAACAGTTTTGTGAATTAACTTCCTGCACAGTTATTGATGAAGGGAATAATAAAGTAAATGATATAATATCGTCCTTAACAATAGATGACGACCTTATCAAGAAGGCTGATTTCAAAACAAAACTATCAATGTCTATTATTGCCAATGCGTGCAACTATTTCTATAAGAAAATTGCTAACTATGAAAGAGAGAGATTTTATATAAAAAGTACTGATTCTAGACTTGATAAGCTTTTTTCAGAGATAAATAATACTTCTGAGAATGAGTTTATCTTGAGGATGGGAAGATTCTCTCATTTTGAGAGTTTGACCTTGGAAGATTTTGAGTCTCTAAAGAGACGAGGGTTTGGAAAGTCTAGGAACATGGCAGAAGGTGTTTTACCGCTGGGGTGGACTAAGGTAGTGTATAAGGAGGTTGGTTGAGTCTGAGCATTTCTATAGTTATGTGCTCTTTGAAAAGGGAATATAGACCTGTTAAAAGGGGTTAAGATTGATTTAGAATCCCTGATGGTTTCCGCAAATCAATTTACAATAGATAATTAGCTTATTTTGCGGCATATGTTATTGTGATTGATTTTGTCTGAATATTTGGGTTTTAATATGTCTATTATGAGTGTATGCTGAGCTAAATAGAGCTTAAAGATAAAGGACTGAGCATATTTATGAGCGGAATTGTATATTTATAC
>JACIXO010000067.1 GCA_014360385.1 Actinomycetota bacterium
TTATCTTTTCCCAAAAACCTTAAGCTTTGAGATTCTGTAATATCTCTTCTGTATGATTAATTTACCTTATCTTTTTTCCAAAAACTTTTGCAAGCTCATTTAACTGCTTGAGCATTTCTGAAAGATGCCTGAAATCGAGAGCTTGCTCACCATCACAGAGAGCTCTGGAAGGCTCGTTGTGAACTTCCACCATCAAGCCATCCGCGCCCACTGCCAGAGCTGCTCTACTCATTGGAATAACCATGTCACTATGACCTGTGGCATGAGATGGATCAACTATAATTGGGATTTTACTGAGCTTCTTTATAACAAGAACAGCCGAGAGATCAAGAGTAAATCTTGTATAAGTCTCAAAAGTTCTTATCCCTCTCTCACACAAAACAACCTCTGTATTTCCAGCCGAAGTTATATATTCAACTGCCAGAAGCCACTCTTTTATAGTAGAAGCCCATCCTCTTTTGAGTATCACCTTTTTATTTTTTTCATGGGCTACTTTCCCAACTTTTTTAAGAAGAGCAAAATTAGACATATTTCTTGTTCCAATTTGAAGCACATCAACGTATTTTGCAACCTCTTCAACTGTCTCAGCATCAGTAACTTCAGTAACAGTTTTAAGACCATATTTTTTTCCAACTTCATACATGTATTCAAGACCCTTATGCTCAAGACCCTGAAAACTATAAGGAGAGGTTCTGGGTTTATAGGCTCCACCTCGCAAGAAAGTAAGACCTGAGTCCTTCACCATACAAGCAATGCTATCAAGCTGCTCCCAGCTTTCAATAGCACACGGGCCAGCAATTACCGTAAAGAAGCCATCTTCTATAAGCTTTATCTCATTTTGTGATGAAGATCCCGTTAAGACTTTGTCTCCAGCCATTGCTTTTTAAAATATTTCACCTTCTCTCTCAAAGATTTTCATTTCTTTCAAGTATCTGGATATTTCTAAGAATGCACTCAAAAATTTCCAGTATGTTGTCATTGTATAAAGGACCTTTATTATACTTCACAATATTGTTCATAAGCTCCTCTTCCCTTTTAGCATCAAAAAGAGGAATGTTGTGTTTTTCTTTTAATTTTCTTATCTCCAGGACCACTTTTGCTCTACGATTTAGATAATCTACCAGAGCTTTATCTATTTCGTCAATCTGTTTTCTAAAATGATTTAGTTTTTCCTTAAAGTCATCATTTGAATCTTTTTCCATCTTTATCCAAGCCTCCATATTTTTTTCTTTTATATTTCTATATTTTTTCTTTTTATTTTTTTCGCTGTTCACCCCTTTTATACTTACTTACATATCTTATTTACTTACTTATCTTAAGTTTGTGTCTTTGTATTTTTATTTTCCATTTGACAACCATAGGAAAAGACTTTAAATCTCTTGACTTCTTTACTCCCACTCAATGGTACTTGGAGGTTTCGAGCTAATATCATACACAACCCTGTTTACACCTTCAACTTCATTTATGATTCTACTGCTTATCCTCTCCAGTACACTGTATGGGAGTCTTACCCAATCAGCAGTCATTGCATCTTCGCTTGTAACAGCCCTCACAACTATTGGATAGGCATAAGTTCTCTCATCCCCCATAACACCAACACTCTTTATACATGGAAGAATAGCAAAAGACTGCCAGATAGTCTTGTAAAGCCCTGCTCTTTTTATTTCTTCCACCACTATGCTGTCTGCTTCTTTTAATATTTCTAACCTCTCAGGCGTAACCTCGCCTATTATTCTTATAGCAAGTCCTGGTCCAGGAAAAGGTTGCCTCCATACTATTTCCTCAGGTAAGCCGAGCTCAATACCAATATTTCTTACCTCATCTTTAAATAAAAGCCTTAAGGGTTCAATCAGTTTTAGTTCCATATCCTCAGGCAACCCACCCACATTATGGTGTGATTTAATCCTTGCGGCATCTCGGGTCCCGCTTTCAATAACATCAGAGTAGAGCGTTCCCTGAACCAGATAGTCAACATCTTTAATCTTTCTTGCTTCTTCTTCAAATATCCTTATAAACTCATTCCCTATTATTTTCCTTTTCTCCTCTGGATCAGTTACACCAACAAGTTTACTCAAAAAACGCTGTTTTGCTTTAACATGCACAAGATTTATTTTAAAATTTTCTCTAAACGCCTTTTCTACCTGACTCCCCTCACCTTTCCTCAAAAGCCCATGATCGACAAATATGCAGGTAAGTCTATCTCCGATTGCCTTATGTACAAGAATAGCTGCCACTGAGGAATCAACCCCACCACTTAGTGCACATATAGCTCTTCCATCACCTATAGTATTTTTTATTTCATCTACCTCTTTTTCTATAATAGAAATCATGGTCCAGGTGGGAGAACAGCCGCATATTTCAAACAGAAAGTTTTTCAATATGTCCATTCCTGAAGGAGTATGTACAACCTCGGGATGAAATTGAATTCCATATATTTTTCTTACAGGGTTTTCTATCCCGGCTATTGGAAGATTTGGAGTGGAAGCAATTATTCTGAAGGAAGGTGGGAGCTCTAGAACACTGTCCTTGTGACTCATCCAGCAAACCTCAGCTGGCTTTAAGCCAGCAAAAAGAGGGGAGTTTATGTCCAGATTTACCCTGGTTTTACCATATTCATTCCTCCCACTGCTTACGACTTTTCCTCCAAATAGATGAGCAATAAGCTGCATTCCATAGCAAATACCAAGTATGGGAAGACCTAGAGAAAAAATCCTTTTGTCAACCATGGGTGGAGTTTTGTCACTGGAAAGAACACTGTACGGAGAGCCTGAAAAAATAAGACCTTTTGGCTTCTTTTTACTTATTTCTTCAATTGCCATATCATAGGAAACAAGCTCAGAATACACCCTGAGCTCCCTTACTCTTCTTGCAATAAGCTGACTGTATTGACCCCCAAAATCGATAACTAAAACACTTTCCACTTTTTGTTATACCCCCATGCCAACTCTCTGGATTTGCTGGTGAAGCTTACCCTCAGTTTTGATAGACGGTGCTACCATAACTTCTGCCTTCTGAAATTCTTTGATACTCTGATACCCACATGTTGCCATTGCGGTGCGAAGAGCGCCACATAAATTGAGTGTACCATCATTTTCAAACGCTGGACCGACAAGTATTTCCTTAAGGGAGGCTACCACTTCTGTTTTGATTCTTGTCCCTCTTGGTAGTTCGGGATGAAAAGTAGCCATTCCCCAGTGGTATCCCCTCCCAGGAGCTTCCTTTGCCCTAGAAAGTGGTGAACCTATCATTACCATGTCTGCTCCACAGGCTATTGCCTTTGCTATATCTCCTCCAGTTCTCATGCCACCATCTGCAATAACAAGTACATACTGCCCTGTTTCTTCGAGATGTCTTGTTCTGGCAGCAGCTGCATCTGCGATTGCAGTTGCCTGGGGAACACCTACTCCCAGAACTTGCCTCGTAGTGCATGCAGCCCCGGGGCCAACACCAACAAGAACCCCCACTGCCCCTGTTCTCATAAGGTGAAGAGCAGTTGAATACGATGCACAACCACCAATTATAACTGGCACAGGACACTCTGGGACAAATTTTTTAAGATCCAGAGGTTGTTTTGTTTTACTAACATGCTCAGCACTAACAACTGTTCCCTGAATTACCAATATGTCAAGACCTGCATCTATAGCTAATTTATAATATTTCTCTACTCTCTGAGGGGTAAAAGATCCACAGGCTATAGCACCTTTTTCTTTTATTTGCTTTATTCTTTTTATTATCAGTTCTTCCTTGACAGGTTCCCTGTAAATTTCCTGAAGTTTTCTGGTAGCTTCCCTGTCAGAGAATTTAGAAATCATTTCGAGCATCTCATCAGCATTCTCGTATCTACACTGGATACCTTCCAGATTCAAAACTGCAAGACCGCCAATCTCCCACATTTTAACAGCAAAATCAACATCAACTACTCCATCCATTGCTGAAGCAAGAATGGGTATTTTAAGCTTAAACTTACCTATTTCAACTGAAATATCTACATCTTCAGGGTCTCTTGTTCTCCTGCTTGGAACTATCGATATCTCATCAAGACTGTAAGCCCTTCTTCCAACTTTTCCCTTACCTATTTCTATTTCCATCTACTCCTCTTTCTATCTATTACGTTTTTATTGATTGATGTTTTTATTGATTGTTTTTTCTCTTACTATTCTTTTCTCTTCTCCCCTTACAAGCCTTCTTATATTTTCCCTGTGAGTAATAAATATGATGGCTGACCATATAATACAGGAAATAACAACAAGAAGCGGGTATCTTGAGACATAAAAGGAAACTGGCCCTACTAGAGCTGCACTCAAAGATACAACCGAGACAATTTTAGTAGCAAGAAATACTACAAGTGCCACACCTAAAATTATAGCAAGAGGAAGTAGCCTTAGCCAGAGAGAACGGCTTGAAAAAGGAAGAAGACAAACTGCTCCGACAATTCCAAGTGATGTAGCCACACCTTTCCCACCCTTAAACTTAAGATGTATCGGAAAGTCATGACCAAGAATAGCCGCCACAGAAACAAAAAGTAAAAGTAAGTAGTCATGTGGAAATGTAAGATAAATGATTGTGACGGGAAGAAAGCCTTTAGCAGCGTCTACAATAATGGTCACAATTCCAAAAAGTGTTCCAACAGTCCTTGCCACATTAGTCCCGCCCACATTCCCGCTTCCTTCATTCCTTATGTCACCACCCTTTTTTACTTTATAGACAAAGTACCCTGTAGGAATGGAACCTATAAAATAGGATAGAATTACAATCAGTAGTTTGTAGAAGTAAGTCTCTAAAACTTCCATAACAAATAAATAAATTGAACTTAAATAATCTTAAAATAGCTTCATAATAAACATAAAATAACTAAGAGACTATAAAAGATATTAGTATCAATCAGTATTAATTAGCGATTAGCAGTGTTTAGCTTTAGTATTAGAAAGGTCCTAAAAATAAAACTACAAAAGCTAGTAACTTCAAAACTAAAACTAAATTATTTTTTTAAAATATTACTATAAGTTTCAAATTTGTAAAAGGCTTCTTAATTTCTAAAAATCCTACAAACTTTAAATAGAGGCACCATAAACGGTGCCATAAAGTATCTCTGCATTAAATTTAACCATATTAGAAACAAGTGTAGCCCTTACTTAGTAAGTAAGGGCTACACTTAGACTTAAACTAACAAAGGCTTGAAAAAGTCAGTAAACAGAGGTTCGCGTTATATCTGACCCATTTATGTTTTTACATTTCAGGCATTCCTCCTCCTGGATATCCACCTGCAGGAGTCTTTTCCTTTTCAGGTTTCTCAGCCACAATAACCTCAGTAGTTAGCAATAACCCGGCTATAGAGGCTGCATTCTGAACTGCACTTCTGGTAACTTTAGCAGGGTCTATAATGCCTGCCTCAATCATATTCACATACCTACCAGTAAGTGCATCCAGCCCTTCACCTTCGGGGAGAGATTTTACTTTTTCAACAACTACTGAGCCTTCAAAACCAGCATTCGTAGCAATTTGCTTGAGTGGTTCCTCTAAAGCTTTAGCTACAATAGCTGCGCCAGTTCTTACATCTCCTTCAAACTTGTTCAAATCAATCTTTGGAATAATGTCAACAAGTACTACTCCACCACCAGGGACAATCCCTTCCTCAACAGCAGCCTTGGTTGCCGAAAGTGCATCCTCTATTCTGTGCTTTTTCTCCTTAAGTTCAACCTCAGTTGCTGCTCCAACCTTTATAACTGCTACACCACCTGAAAGCTTTGCAAGTCTTTCCTGGAGTTTCTCTCTGTCGAAGTCTGAATCAGTCTGCTCAATCTCATTCTTTATCTGCTTTATTCTACCTTTTATAGCTTCAATTGAGCCTTTACCTTCAACTATCGTCGTATTCTCTTTATCTACCTTAACCTGCCTTGCCGAACCAAGCATATCCAGAGTTACATTTTCAAGTTTCACACCAATTTCTTCACTTATTACCTTCCCACCAGTAACTATAGCAATGTCTTCAAGCATCGCCTTTCTTCTATCACCAAAACCAGGAGCCTTTACAGCTACACAGCTAAGTGTTCCTCTTAATTTATTTACCACAATTGTAGCAAGAGCTTCCCCCTCAACATCTTCAGCAATTATTAAAAGGGGTTTACCAGCTTGCATCACTTTCTCAAGAACAGGAATAAGATCATTAACAGCAGCTATTTTCATATTAGCAATCAGGATATAAGGATCATTTAAAACAGCTTCCATCCTTTCAGCATCAGTTACCATGTAAGGTGAGATGTAACCCTTATCAAACTGCAAACCCTCAACAAGTTCTATTTCGATCCCAAATTTGTTGGACTCCTCCACAGTAATAACCCCGTCTTTTCCAACCTTTTCCATAGCATCAGCTATAGTCTGCCCGATCTGAGTGTCAGCAGCAGAAATAGCAGCTACCTCAGCAATCTTCTTTTTATCAGTAGCAATATCTTTACTCATCTTCCCGATTTCTTTAACAACTATATCCACAGCTTCTTCTATACCCTTTTTCAAAAGAAGCGGGTTTGCTCCAGCAGCTACATTTCTCAGCCCCTCCCTTACCATTGCCTGAGCAAGGATGGTTGCAGTGGTAGTTCCGTCACCAGCTACATCGTTAGTCTTGGTTGCAACTTCTTTCAGGAGCTGAACTCCTGTGTTTTCAAAAACATCCTCTACCTCAATTTCCCTTGCGATGGTAACTCCGTCATTAGTGATAGTAGGTGCACCATATTTCTTTTCCAAAACAACATTTCTACCTTTAGGACCAAGCGTAACCCTTACTGCGTCTGCAATTATATTAACTCCTCTTTCCAGAGCCATTCGTGACGCTTCATGGTATTTAAGTTCTTTTGCCATAACTTCCTCAA
>JACIXO010000068.1 GCA_014360385.1 Actinomycetota bacterium
CAAAAAAACTTGCCTATTAAAATAGAATTTTCTAAAAATTCTATATTTTATTTAAAATATCTAAATCTTTTCACCCTTCTCTATAAATGGTTTTATTAAATCTACAGGCACTGGAAATATAATGGTAGAATTTTGTTCTACTGCTATTTCTCTTAAGGTTTGCAAAAATCTAAGCTGGACAGAGACAGGGGATTTCCTTAGAACTTCTGCAGCATCAAACAACTTCTCTGAAGCCTGGTATTCCCCTTCAGCATTTATTACCTTAGCCCTTCTTTCTCTTTCAGCCTCTGCCTGTTTTGCCATAGCTCTTTGCATTGTTTGAGGAAGTTCTACATCCTTTATCTCCACAGTAGAAACTTTTACACCCCAAGGATCAGTTTGCTCATCTATAATCGTCTGAAGCTCTTTGTTAATTTTATCTCTTCTTGCCAGAAGGTCATCGAGCTCAGCCTGGCCTAAAATACTTCTAAGGGTAGTTTGTGCTATCTGAGAAGTTGCAACTATATAGTTTTCAATCTCTATTACAGCTTTTTCAGGATCCATTACTCTGAAATATACAACTGCGTTTACTTTAACCGGCACATTATCGCGTGTTATAACATCCTGGGGCGGTACATCCATGGTAACTGTCCTTAGATCAACCTTTATCATCTTATCCACAAAGGGAATGATCACAAATATCCCTGGTCCTTTTGTACCTCTAAGTCTACCAAATCTTAAAATAACTCCCCTCTCATATTCCTTTAAAACTTTAATCGCCGAAAAAAGGAGTATAAGCGCAAAAATAGCTACAAATACAATGAGTACCAGTGTTCCTAAATACATTGTAATCTCCTTTCCTTATTATTTTTTAGTAATTTTTATTATTAACTATATAACTATAAATTAACTATAAAGACAAATGCTTACTATTTTAATATTTTTTTGTTATTAAGTTTTATAGACAATAAAGAAAAACCTTATAGTCCTTATAGATTATTACGTCATTACATCATATACAAATATTATTCTCATTTTTTAGCTCATTACGAAAGATCATTTACCTTATTTTCAACCCTTTTAACATAAAGAGTAAGTCCTTTAGAAGAGTTAACAATTACTTTTTCACCTTTTCCTATTTTATCTCCATTTTCAGAAACCGCTTTCCAGATTTCTCCGTGGATTCTGACAAGACCTTCCGGCTTTAAGGTCTCTATAACAACTGCAGTTTCACCAAGCATTCCTTGTATTCCTGTGACAGGTTTCTTTCTTCTTATTTTATGAAATGCTCTTATTACTATGATACAGAAACCCCCAATTACTAAAGAAGCTCCTATTATAAGGCTTCTTGCAATTTTAAGATATGAAGCTTCTGTATTTATCAGTATAAAGGAGCCAATAACTAAAGAAATTATTGCAGGTATTGATAATGCTCCTCCTGTACCTATGGCAAAATCTAATATGAACAAAATAATAGCCAGAATTATAAGTCCCAAGCCTGCATAATTTATAGGAAGTATGCTTAAAGAATACATACTCAAAAGTATAAAAAGTGTCCCAATTGCACCTGATACACCAAGTCCTGGCTGGGAAAACTCATATATAATCGCCAAAACTCCTAATGAAAGTAAAATATAAGCTATATTAGGATCTGATATAACATGAAGAAACCTTGTCAGAAATCCCATCTGAAGATTCTCAACCTTTGCATCTTTCCCACTTAAAAGATATACCTTTCCATGTTTTTCTACATTTAACCCATCGATTTTCGAAAGAAGCTCCCGATAATCTTTTGCAACAAAATCTATAACTTTAAGCTCAAGTGCCTCCTCGTACGTTATGGACTGACTTTCTCTTACAGCTTTTTCTGCCCACTCAGGATTTCTCCCTTTCGTCTGTGCAAGATTTTTTATAAAGGAAACAGAGTCGTTCACAACCTTTTCCATAACTTCATCCGACAACTGCTGATTAGTGCCAAGATTTACAGGATGAGCAGCTCCTATGCTTGTAGCAGGAGCCATAACAGCGATGTCACTTGCATAGGCTATAAATACACCTGCTGATGCTGCTCTTGCACCTTCGGGATAAACAAAAACTATAACGGGCATAGAACAAGTTAGCATATTTTGTACAATTTCTCTCATGGAGCTTTCAAGACCCCCTGGTGTATCCATAACAATAATAAGAGCTCTTTTTTGTACTTGAGACTTGCTAATGCAATTTTTAATATAGTTCGAAATAGCTGGGTTAATTACTCCAGTAATATTTGCTATATAAAATTCATTTATCTTCTCTCGTTTATCTTCTTTTTCTCCAGAATTCTCTTTATTTTGAGAGATATTTTCTTCTAAAAGTATAAAATACTCAATCGGAGATTCTAAGGTATTATTTAGAGTATTAATAGTGCTATAAGTATTATTAGTATTATTAATTAATGGAAAACTCTTATTATTAATATAATTTAGAGGAATTCTCGAATAAATAATGCGACGAGGGTTATAGATAGCTTCAGTCGAACAGGATAGAATAGAGAAAAATGAAAAAAATATTACACAAACTAAAACTACACTAACTAAAACTCCAAGAAATAAATTCTTCAATATTTTTGTCTTTAAATTATTGCCTTTCTTTAGTAATAACAAGGATTTTACTCAATTTATAATTAGTTCTTGCTGAATAATTCAGCATTTTTTAAAATTATTTGCCTGGTGTCAAATAACCCCGGGTCATTTTTAATAAATATTTTCTATAATAATTCATAACGAAATATACTTTATATGTTTAAATAATCTAAAATGCTTGTCATGTGTAGCAATATAGTTAATTCCATAGTAGCTCATAGTCGCTACATGAATTGCATCTCGAGGAAATATATTTTGATTAAAATTTTTTGCCAATAGATTTCTCGCTTCATTTATTATCTGCAAGTTGATAGATAAAACATCATCTATAATCTGCAAAAAATTATCAAAAACCTCTAACCCCTTTTTTAATAAATTAATTGCTTGATAGCGATATAATATCTCTTGTAAAACTTCTGTTGAAGTTACACCAATAATCTTGCCATCAGAAACCTGTTCTAATACTTTAATTGAGAGGATCTTGTTCGGATGCTCCTGTCCTGCAGCATATATTGGAATATTTGTGTCTATAAACACTTTAATTTTCTCTATCACTTAGAGCTCCTTCTATTATTTCTTTTTCCATTAACTCACAACTTGCAACAGGAAGATTTAGAGATTTTAATCTTCTAAGAGCTTTTAACTTATCATCTTTATCTTTTATACCATAGTAAGCAGCAACAGCTTCCCTTACCAGTCCTCCAATAGACACTTTTTCTCTCTTTGCTTTTTCTTTTAACTTACTATATACATCTTCTTCAAATAGGAGCGTAGTTTTTTTTAAAGACATTGTTAGTTTCCTCCTTTTTATATACCACTTATTATATATTATACGAATATTTTATATCTTCGCACTTTCTTCGTTCCAGCTACTAAACTAACACCTTTTATTAGGGATCTAAAAATCATCTAACATTTATTAATCATCATTACTATCCAACTATTTGTTATATTATGTATATAGCTCCATATACATAATATAACTTTTCAAGAAATAATCCAATATATATCTGAAAAAATAAGTTGTACTAAAGTAACCAAACCAAAATGTTGCTACTTTATCATATCGAATTAGTCCTATCATATCGAATTAGTAAATATAGGTGTTATAAATAAAGGGAAAGAAGAGGAATAGACAATAAATGAAATATGTTTTACTAAAAAATCTCAGCATATCAAGTTGAATTCCTTTTTGGCTATTTCTTTCCCAGTATCAGTAAGAAATGCTTTATTCACAATATCCTTAAGCTTTGCCTTATCATACAAATCCAATCTTTCCTTCAAGTTTACAATAGTATCTGCATCATAAAGAACTTTAAAATTTTGTGTATTGATCTTTCCAGGTGTATGATGATTGGCAATTATCTCACAAATTTCATCAATATCTTCTTTTTTTAGTCCGAATTTAAGGAGGATATGCCTTGCAATTGTGGGTCCTTCTTTTTCGTGATAGCAAGCATCTGAAGATCCATACTTAACTTCGGCTTCCTTTATCCCTATAGCTTCTTTTATCCCTATATCGTGTAATATACTTGAAGGTATCACAATGTGCCAGTCTGCTTTTTCTTTTTTTAGAATTTTCTCTGCAAATTTCATTACTTTCTCAGCATGCTCTATTCTTTTTACATCCCCCTTAAAATATTTTTTCAATTCCTCTAAAAGTTTCTGTTTTACAGTTACTAGTTTATTTTCCACATATTTTAGATAAATTCTTTCACCCACACATTCTTTTGCATATCTACACCAATCAATACAGCTTGACTCTGTTTCACGCACAAAAATATTTTTACAACCTGGGCATACTGTCTTAATTTCATCCGTCCATATCTCCACTTCACCACCACAGTGGGGACATTTATATAATTCTGGCTTTGGCTGAAAAATCCTGCGAGAACCAGGACACCTAAATGTCATTTTAGTCTTTCTCCCTCTATACTTGTATACTTTTATAGCTATTTCTTCAAAAGGTGTGCTTTTCACGGAAACTAAAATTGCATCCTTTATATTCTTTACCAATCTTGCTTTTCCTTCTATTATATGCAAAGCTCCTTCTGGATAATTTGGAATACACAGACCACAACCTCTACACTTATCTTCATCAATTTTTATTATATTTCTTATTTTCTTACTGTCATAAATCTTGCCTCTTTAAATTCTTAAATTAATAACCTAAAAAATCTAATAATTATAGAATTTGACCACCTTTCTCTATGCTTACCCTAAATCTTCCAATATTATTAGTTTAATGCTAATAATTTGGTAACAATAATAAATATATAAAATAAATATTAGTCTAATAAGGATGCTAAAGTTACATTTTTCAATTTTGAAATTACATACTCTTGAATCTCATCCAGCTGTTTTCTAAGCTTACAGTTTTGTATCCTGTGACATACTCTTTTCTTAAAAAGGCATTCATTTATTTTCACTGACCCTTGAAAAATCTCAATAAGATCAACCAGGTATATTTTTTCTGGCGCCATTTCTAAAGTAAAACCTCCCCCAAAACCTTTCGAAGACTTAAGAATACCATTCTGGTGTAATACCTGCAGAATTTTCCTTAAAAAAGGTCTTGGTATTCCTAATTCTTCTACAATTTTTGTAACAGACACATTTTGCCCCTTATTTTTTGCAATAAAACAAAGAGCTCTTACAGCGTAATCTGTATCACGTGTTATAAGTTTCATGGTCTCTTGGACTCTAAACTAAATTCTTTATGCTTCTATCTTTGTTACCCTTTGTTACCCATTTTCTTTGTTATTTCTCCAATTCTTTCCAACCGAAAAATTCAGTATTTTTATTTTAATAAATAATTGGTTTTCCAAAGAATAAATTACTTTTACTCAGGTGTAAAACAGCAATAACCTATTTTGTCGCAGAGCCTTCTTATTTCCTCCCATTCATCTTTTTTGATTACACTAAGTGCTGTCGGATACAAAATATTATCCTCTTTATAAATATGAGATGGTAATAAGTCTGAAATTTTACTAATAAGCTTATCAAGCTTTCTCAGGAATTCTTTAAAATTAATGTGTTTATAATTTTCTGTAAGTTCTAAAAGTGCTTGTTTTTTAGGCTTAATTTCTTCATGCTCCGACAACATAATTTCTGGAGGCCCAACTATCCCATATTCTTCAAGTTTTGGGAATAATACTTCCTCTTCTCTCCTATGGTGAAGATTAGCCTCTACCAGATGCTCGGCAAGGTGCTTTATCTTCTCAAGTTCCCCCTCAATCCCATCATAGGAATTTCTATCTTTAATTTGATCTCGAATATATTTTAACTCCTCAACAAAGCTCAGAATAAGTTTGTGCTCTTCCATTAGAGTATGAATAGGATGGCCTCGAGATATATTTAGTTCTTTTCTGGAATCTTCAATCGAATCCTTAAAAACTTCTAAATGAACATCACATAATTTTTGTATCTCTTTCCTATCCATTCCTTCCTTTATTAGTTCCTCCTCTGCTTTGGCTAACTGGGCAGAGTCTACACTTCTTAAAACCTTTTTGAATTCATTTTTTAATCCTGTAACATCCTCACCAGCATGTATTCTTTTAATAATCTCTTTGATTTTTTCTTTTAACTCAAAGTTCATCTGTCATCACTCCTCTTCAAAATATTTTTTGATTTGCTAAATTTGCTAAAAAGATTCCAGCTATTCAAATTAAAACCAGGCTATGAAAATTTAATGAACTATTTTCATTTTTATTAGTTCTTATTTTATATATCTTAAATATGCTGCTCCTGACATTGTAATCTTGAAATTAAAGAAACCTATTTAAATCTATTTATTTAAAGACCTAACTTATCTATTTATTACTTATTTAAATCTTTCCACCTAAATCTTTAACTTTTATTCTAGATAGAATGATACTATTTTAGTATCATATGTCAAGTACTTTTTATAGATTTGCTCCTTTAGATTACTTATCACACCTTAAGAACGTAAATCGAATTAAATGTAAAATAAAAGATGGAGTATTTGACTGGATTTCTAAGATATCTCAAGGTTATCAATTACATTAATAGCATCTTCGTAAGTTTCTACCTTAAAAAACTTCTCTCTTAATCGGCTTACTCCTCGCTCCTTTTTAAAAATCCAGCCTAAGATTTTTCTAAATTCTTTTACTGCCTTTTCCTCGCCTTTAAAGTATGCTAGAAATTCGATATAAAGCTTTGCATAGGCCTTCTTCCAGCTAAGTGAAGGGGATAATAA
>JACIXO010000069.1 GCA_014360385.1 Actinomycetota bacterium
CTCCATGCGTCAAAGAAGTTTGGAGCATTTCTCCACTTTTCACCTGCAGGGAACCCAATTACACCTACTTTCATGCCTTCTTTTATATCTGCATTTGTTAAGGGCGTGCCATCTATAGTCATGAGGCATATTAAGTCAGGTACCATTGCAGCAGGTTCATTTTCGCCTTTCCATGCAATCATGTTTTCGTTCTTGAAGTCTATGTAGAACTTCTTGCCTGAGTATTCACCTATTCCCTCCAGTGTTGTCCTTCCGAAATCAAATCCTCCAACTGTTTTAACGTCAATAGAAGTTATAACACCACGGAACAATTCGTATCCGTTTAACGATTCCACTGCTGCTTTTATTGGATCTTTTTCGGCTTGTTTTGCTTCTCTTATTGCTTGTCCAACGGTAAGAGCATTGCTTAATGAGTTTGGTTCCATATACTTCTTTGCTTGCCATCCACTCAAAACCCACCCTGCAAGTCCAGCTAACATTCCAAAGGCAACAGTTATGTGTCTTCCTATCTCCTCTCCCATCTTGGCATCCAATGGGTTCTTAAGCCATACTGCAATAGTATCTCCCTCTCTATTCGCGAGAGTTAATGGAGATGAAGGTATCCCATATAACTGGTATAACAAAGTGTTAAGTTCTGGAACTGCTCTCCCCCCTGCTCCATCAAAATCAGCTACGGGCATGTTTTTGTACGCAGCAACGTATAATGGAACAATAGAGTTAAACCCCCCTGTTTCCACGGGCATTAGTGAATCTATAGTTACTCCTGCTGTTTTATATAAATGTACAAGTGCTTCAAATGCATGAATGGCTTCTAGGTTAAAGCCATGCTCCTTTAGAGCTAGAGGAGCCCCCATTCCAGCAACTGTAGCTATATGAGTATTTTCTTCTATATCCTCTCCTTCTAAGAGAACCACTTCATTTGTCAGTTTTTCNNNNATTGAAGGCCGTTTTCTGGGGAACCACCTCCCCCAGCACCCAAAAGCGTAGCTCCCCACACTATATCTTCAATATCTTTAATTGACAAATTCTTCATCAAATCACCTCCGGCAAAATCTGTCAATACTATTACAATATTGTTCATATATATAAACTTTTGCCCAATTACATGCCAAGTAGGCAAAAAGTTTATAAGGAGAGTATAAGTATACATTAGTGAAAATCTTTATACGGAGGTGCTGTAAAGTGGGAGTGTCAATAAAAACTATCCAAGATGCAGAAGATTTTGTTAGAGGAGCCACATTTTTAGGCACTGGTGGTGGAGGAGACCCAAAAAAAGGCCTGAAGTTCTTAACAGAGACCTTAAAAGAATTTGGAGAAATTAAATGGGTAGATCCAACAGAGATCTCAGACGATTTGTGGGTAGCTACTCCATACTACATGGGATCTATTGCCCCACTTACAGAAGAAACAAAACAAAAGATGCAGAAATTAGGCCTTGCTAAAAAAGTTATTGAAAGAGTTCTACCCGAAGCTGTTAAAGAACTTGAAGCGTTCACAGGAAAGAAAATTGAAGCCGTGGTTCCTGTCGAGTTGGGAGGTCTAAATACCCCAGCACCAATAGATACTGCTTTAAGATTGGGTATTCCAGTTATCGATGGAGACTATGCTGGAAGAGCTATCCCTGAAATATGCCAAACAACCCCACCAATGTTTGGTATGGATGTTACGCCAATAGCCAGTGTTGATGAATGGGGGAACAAAGCAATTATCAAGAGTGCTGTCAATGCTAATCTTGCGGAAATGATAGGAAAACTAATAAGTATAGCTGGGTTTGGGCTAGTAGGACAAGCTGCATACTTGATGACAGGAAAGGATATGAAGCGGGTTATAGTGCCCGGAACTCTTACGAAGTCCCTAGAACTTGGCAGAACAATCAGAGAGGCGAGAGAAAAGGGTAAAGATCCCGTGAAAGCGGCAGCAGAATATCTCGATGGGTGGATATTGTTTAAAGGAAAAGTAACAAAAAAGGAGTGGTGGGATGCTGAGGGATACATGTGGGGCATCACTCATATAGAAGGAATTGACGAGTTCAAAGGTCACAAATTCAAGATATGGTTCAAGAACGAAAACCACGTAAGCTGGCTGGATGAAGAACCATATGTGACTAGTCCAGATATTATTGAAGTGGTAGAATTAAAGACAGCAGAGCCAATAACAAACACTGACCTTAAGGAAGGAACTACAGTAGCAGTCATTGGGGCAAAGTGTGATGAAAAGCTTAGAACCCCAGAAGGGCTTGATGTATTAGGTCCAAAACACTTTGGTTTTGACATTGAGTACATTCCAATTGAAAAGCGTGTTTAGATTTTTTCTTTTTATATGTTCTCTCCAGAGAAGGAGAGGAATATCCTCTCTTTGATAAAGCAAAACCTATAACGGGGGTATATTAAAAATGGAGAACAAAAATGAATATCCCTGGATTGATGCTTTAGGGGACTATGCAGTTGTTCCAGTTCATCCTCAAGACAGAAGAACGCTAACAAACCAATTTCTAGTATTTACAGGAGTATTGGCATGTATAGCTGCATTATGGGGAGGAGGTGCTCTTGGAACCCAATTAGATGTTAAAGGCCTCACAATAGCTAGTATCGCGGGCAGTGCAATAGTTGCAGTTATCGGAGGTCTCACGGCATATATCGGCGGAACTACAAGAACTTCAACATACGTAAACCTATCTAGACCGTTTGGTAGATTTGGAGGATTTCTATGGGGGCTTACAGCTGCAGGAATAACTTGTGGAATTGGATGGTTTGCTGTAGAAACATGGCTGTTTGGTGTAATGATCCATGATCTAGCACCAAATGCTTGGTGGGCCGATGTAGGGGTAGCTTCCCTTTGGGGTGGTCTCTTAATGATGACCACAGCTATAATAGGATACAGCGGACTAGCATTCTTGAGTTATCTGACAGTCCCTCTGTTCTTAATTCTAGCAGGAGTGTCATTTGCTATGGGAGCATATATCGGCGGGGGGCTGCATCGGATATTTACACTAACCCCCCCAAATCCAGTTCCATTAAGTGCTGCAATTACCACTGTTGTAGGCCTATACATAGCTGGAGCTACAATTACAGCAGACGTTGGTCGCTTTGCAAGACGAGCAAAAGACCCGGTAATTGCATGGGTACTCCAAGTAATGATAATTATGCCATATTTCCTCATAGGTGCTGGTGTCCTCACCTTGGCTATGGGGGGCACTAGGATTACAGAAGCTTTATTAGCAGCAGGAGCAGGGTTAGGAGCATATGCAATGGCAATCTTTGGTCAATGGACTACTAATGACAACAATTTGTATAGTGGTGCTCTTAATTGGACCCTTATAATACCTCTAAAGAAAAGAGTAATAACTGCAATTGAGGGAATAATTGGTACAGCAATCGCAGCATATGTAGGGTTCTCTGCCGGAGCAAGTCTGGATCCATTCATAAATTTCTTGAATATCCTAGGAAAGTTTGTACCAGCTGTCGGCGGTGTCTTAATAGCAGATTTTTACATATATCAAGCATATAAAGGAGTGCCACTAACCGAAAGATACAAACTAAAAATTGGTGAAAAAATTGGCGAAGTAAACTGGGTTGGATGGATCAGCGCAATTCTCGGAGGCATAATAGGAGGATGGTATATCTCTGGAATTGCAGCACTAAACTCCCTAATATTGGGAGTCATCATTTACAGCGTTCTATCTATCCTGTGTGACAAAATAGGGATTCCTTTAGAACTTGGTAAATTTGAGGTAACAGAATATGGCCTTGCTCCTCGTTGGATAGTAGAGAGACACAAGAGGGGGGAAGCGCAATGACTGATCCAGCTTTTGAAAAAAGAATATACCACTTGTTTATACTATCTACAATATTAGCCATAATCGGCATAATATTAACAGCCCCCATCTGGCCAAAAAACGCATATGCAGGCATATTGTGGCCAATGATCTCAGTACCTATCTTTCTTACTTCAGTGATTGGTGCGTTTAGGATGCAAAGAGCCAAAACTCCTGAAGAAAAAGCAACATATGCAATTCAGCACTCTTGGTGGATACTTTCGTTAGGATTTTCGGGTTTGCTCTTGTTCCCAGCACCATTCTTTAGAGAAGCCGGCGGAGCTAATGCAATAGTAATGACACTTTTCAGCATTCTTTGGACCATTTTCGGAATAGTAGGAGTCTATGAACCACATGCAGAAACAGGGATTTCCATAACTGTATGATATGTCCTATCCTAACAAAAGAGAGGTGATTGAGATATGAAGACTTTAACTGAAGAAAATATTAAAGACATAATTGTTGGAGCAACCTTTTTAGGAGCTGGTGGTGGAGGATCTGCAAAGCAGGGATGTGAACTGCTTGAAAAACTTAAAAAAGAACTTGGGACAGTAGAAGTGAAACTAATAGATCCAGAAGAAATGGAGGAATCGGAATATGCAGTAATGGTTGCAGGCATTGGTGCTCCAAGGGCTTTCAAAGAAAAAGGATTCGGTGCAGAAGCAATCCATGCATTTGAGCTCATTCAAAAAGTCTCATTTCTTGGAGGAAAGCAAATCAACTACTTAATGGCAGGGGAACTCGGAGGGTTCAACACAATAGTACCAATGTATGTGGCAGCAATTAAAGGAATTCCATTTGTAGACGGCGATGGGAATGGAAGAGCAGTTCCGGAACTAAGTACAGGATTATATCCTGCCTACAACATTCCACCTCATCCTCTAGTTCTTGCGAATTCAAAAGGGGACTCTGTAGTTGCATATCTAAGCGACCCAATGGATCATAAAGCTGCAGAAACCATTGCAAGACAATTAGCTGTAGGGTGGGGGATGCTAGCGGCATTTGCTACTTGGATTGTGAACAAACATCAAATTCTAAATTGTCTTGCCCCAAGAACAATCACTAAGTCTGAAGAAATAGGGAAGGCTTTCAGAAAAGTTAAAGAAAAAGATAAAGAAATTGAGACCCTTTCAAAAGAACTAGCCAAAATAAATTCAAAAGAATTATTTGTAGGAACTATAACAAAACTTGAATTCAAGACCGAAGGGGGCTTTGATTTTGGAACAACCACAATAACTGGAGAAGGGAAATATGCAGGAAAGACCATGACTATTGATTTTAAGAACGAAAATATAATTGCCAGAATCAACGGAGAAATAGTCGCCATGGTACCCGACTTGATTAGCCTAGTGGATATAGATAAGATGGAACCCGTAACAAATGCAGACACGGTAGAAGGCCAAAAAATAGCAGTTTATGGGACTCCTGCCCCAGAAAATTGGAAAAAAGTTCCAGAAGGGTTTACCTGTTGGAAACATATCCTAGAAAAGCTCGGATATGAAGGGGAGTATGTTCCCCTCAAGTAGCCTTTAAGCATTTTATTTTTAAACTCTTATGTTGAATTAAAAAAGGAGGTGGCAGGACATGGATGATGAACTCAAAAAAGCTGCGAAAACTACTGTGAAGGTATGCTTAGGTGTAAAACCCGGAGAAAAGTTTTTAATAATAGCTGATACAGAGACAAAAGAAATTGGGGAAGCCATATTTGAAGCAGGTCTCAATGCTGGGGCCGAAACAATTTTAAGCATTATGAAACCAAGGACAAAACACGGAGAAGAGCCCCCAGAACCTATTGCAGTTATGTGGAAGCACGTCGATGTATTTGTAGCTCCAACAAAATTTAGCCTCTCTCATACACAAGCAAGAAAAAAAGCTACTGAAAACGGTGCTAGGGGGGCAACTATGCCAGGAATCACTAAAGAAATGTTTGTAGAAACATTACAAGCAGATTATACCAAGATAAAAGAGCTCAATGAAAAAATGAAAAAAGCATTGGTAGGTAAAAAAACAGTGAGAGTACTAACCGAAAAGGGAACAGATATCACATTAAGCATAGAAGGAAGAGAGATATTTACCGACGATGGTATTTTACATGAAAAAGGTGCCTTTGGAAACCTACCCGCAGGAGAAGTCTTTGTAGCCCCTGTTGAAGGAACTGCCAACGGCATTATTGTAGCAGATGTTTCTTTTGCAGGAATTGGGATTTTAAAAACACCTATAAAAATCACAGTCAAAGATGGTTTTGCAGTATCAATCGAAGGTGGAGAAGAAGCAGAAAAACTTAAACAATTACTAGCATCTGTGGGGAAAAAAGAAGCGTCCAATATTGCAGAATTAGGTATTGGAACAAACATAAATGCTAAACCAGTAGGCAACATTCTAGAGGATGAGAAAATTTATGGAACCGTGCATATTGCATTAGGAGATAACAGTACTATAGGTGGCATAACAAAAGCTGGGATACATCTAGATGGAATAATATCAAAACCAACCTTAATCGCTGACGGGCAAGTCTTGATAAAAGATGGAAAATGGATGATCTGAAAACACTTTTTATACTTTTATTTTTATAGTTCACATAAAAAACTAAGCTTTCATATGATTACAGTCATCACTCTTCTAATAAGTTTAAGTTGTCGGCATTTTCTAACTTTACGTCAAATGCTTTAGGACTTTTGGTGACAGGAAGGACAAGGTACCTCTCTATAATTGAACTATATTTATCTATGAACTTTGCTATGGTCTTTCTTAATTCTTCCATATTCCTATCTACTATTCTTAATAGTATGTCATATTCACTACTTAGATAGAAAGCGATTTCGAAAATATTATAAGAATCCATAGCTTCTTTAAAAAGCTCATTCTTTTTAGTTGATATTTGTGAAGATTTAAACTTTATTAAAACATCGCTATAGGCTAAGTTGCTTTTTTGATAAATTAAAAGGCCTATTACCTTCAGGATCCCCTTTT
>JACIXO010000007.1 GCA_014360385.1 Actinomycetota bacterium
ACTAATGGTTGGGATTTGCAGGCAAAAAGGAAGTATTTCCTAATAGGGACAAAGATGCGTCTTTTAAGAATCAGGCTTAGCTCTCCTCTCTTAAGAAGAACTATGCCCGCTTCGCCTTCAAACGGTTTTCTTAAGTAACCCAGCCTGATATGAAATAATTTGTTTTCTATCACGGGAAAAGAAATGCTTCTTGTAAAAAATGTTAGGTTTAAACATTCTGAATAAAGGTGCTAAAATACTACTAAAAAGCTTTCTACCTTAAGACCTAAGATTTGATTTAGTCTGCCCTTTGATACTTTATATTTTTTAAGATATTTAAGATATTTAAGATACTTTAGAGGCGTAATATTTTAAAAGAGGTTGCAATACTTTTATCGACACTGTCATTATTTAGTTCTTGTCAGTTAATTTAAGTTAATGGTGACATTTGTCATCATAGTTAATTATCAGCTATTTGTGAGGAGGTTTAAGATGTGTGGAAAAGGTAACAGAGATGGCAATTCATGTTCCTTTAAAGGTGGGGCCATAGGATTTTTTTTAGGGTTTATTGCGGGAGCATTAGTTTCTCTTTTTTTAGCCACTAAGACAGGCGAAGAGCTTCGTTCTGATATAAAAAGAATAGCTTTTGATATCAGAGAGAAAGTTGAAAAAGAGGCAGAGAAAATCAAGGATATAACCATGGACAAATATACTGAGATTGTAGATAGCGTTATAGCTGCCTACAAAAAGGTGAAAAATCTTACTGAGAAGGAGATTGATTTTATAAAAAGGGTAATATTGGAACAGAAGGAAATAATTAAATAAGTTAAATAAGAGTTGGTAATCGAATAGAAAGAATTTAAGGAAGGTAAAAGTTAAAAGCAGTAACAAATGTGTAATGAATAAGAAGGATTAGTAAAAAATGTAAGTAAATAGAACCTATAATAAACTTACAGACGAAATAATCTACTCCTTGGTTCTTTCTTTAGGAACTTTTACAAGCTGAAGAATGGCTAGTCCTCCTATCAAAAAGAAGAGTGTGGTAAGGAGAGCTATCCTCTGATTTCTGGTAAGGAATGAAATTACACCAAAAGCCGTAGGCCCCAGAATGGATGAAAATTTGCCTCCCACTGCATAAAAGCCAAAAAATTCAGCTTCTCTATCTACGGGGGTCAGGAATGTCATAAGACTTCTTGAGGCAATGAGAGTGGAACCTGTAACTATGGCAGCTAAAATATAAGCCATATAAAATACTGTTTTTATTGTAATTAGAGTGGCTACCAGAACAATAATAACGATCCATATACAAAGAGTAATATTAATGGTAGTTTTTACTCCAATCTTATCGGTAACCCATCCAAAAAATAGCGAAAAAAAAGCAGTAAGTATTTGACCAAATATAAAAAGGACAACAATTTCGGATAAGCTTAAATTCAAAGTATTTTTTGCATAGATAGATATATACAGTGCAAGTACAGAGAAGGCATTGCTGAATAGAAAGTATGAAATTAGAAATATGAATAGGTTTTTGTGTTTTTTAATATTTCTGAGAGTGCCCAGAAGTTTTCTGAAGGCATGAACCACATAGGAAGTTTTAATTTCCTCCGGATTCTGGAAGGGTAGGTCTCTTAAAAACACAAAGGATGGGATAGAGAAAATAAGAAAGAATGCAGAAGTTACAAGGAATGTCAATCTTATGTTGGTTAAATTTGCTTCTTTAAATTCGCCCCTTATAAAAGGTAAAGTCAAAATGAGAATAAGAAAACCCCCGAGATATCCCAGAGAGAAGCCAAATCCTGAAACTATTCCAGTATTATCTCTGGTAGAAAGCTGTGGCAGAAATGAGTTATAAAATTCCATTGAGGTCTGGTAGAAGAAGTTTGCCAGAATGAAAATTATCATTGCAGGGATAATCTTCCCTGGTCCAACAAAGTAGAGAGATGAACAGAATATAATGCAGATTAGAGTAAGGACAGTCAGAAATTTGCTTTTTCCTCTTGAACTGTCAGCAATTGCTCCAAATATGGGAGCACACACTAAAGCTAAAAGCATAGATAAACCATTGCTTAAACCCCACATCAAATCGCCGAAGTTTGGAGGATATATTTTGGGATTAGCTATTATGTTTGTAAAATACACAGGAAAAACAATTGTAATTATTATTATTGCAAAAGATGTGTTGGCAAGGTCATACAGCGCCCATGAGATGACCGGGATTTTTAGCAGTAGTTTTAAGTTACTTTTTATCTCTTCAATTATGTTTTTCTTCACTCTGTATCTGTTTTTATAATTTTTTATAAGCTTTATTTTTTAGTGTTTTACTGGCAAAATAAGTCAGAGCCATTTATTTTCATCTTGGTCAACTGGTATAATAAGTCAAACCAAAAGTTTTCAAGAAAGTACTTGCCTTGGAAAGAGTGTACGAAAGATAGTTTTTAAGTAATTAAGTAAATTTTATAATTTTTCTTTGCTTCATAAAAGGGTTTGAATTACTTTAAGGGAGGAACTCTTGCAACAGGAGGTTTTCAGGATACTTGCTATTTATGGAAGCCCAAGAAGAGAAGGAAACACGGATATACTAATGGATAGGTTTCTTTGTGGTGTTAAAGTCAATGAAATTAGTAAGACGAGAAATGTTGTAGTGGACAGGGTATATGTAAGAGACCTTAATATTTCATCATGCATAGAGTGTCGTACCTGTTCAAGGACGGGGGAATGTGCGATAGATGATGATATGCAGTTTATATATGAGAAACTAATTGATGCAGATTTTATAGCTTTTGCTTCTCCTGTATTTTTTACCACTGTTTCTGGGTATGCCAAGGCACTTATAGACAGATGCCAGAGATTCTGGGCATTAAAATATGAATTGAAAAGGAAAATTATAACTAAAAGCAGGGAAGGAATTTTTATAAGTACAGCTGGCTCAAGCTCACCTGAGATTTTTAGTTGTGCCAGGAAGGTCATGAGGTCTTTTTTTGACGTAATATATGTTGATTATTGCAGTGATTTTTTATTTAATAATGTAGATTACAAAGGTGATATTTTGAAAAATGAAGAAGCCCTAAAGGAAGTTTATAATTTCGGTGCTACAAAGAAATTTGGAAATTGGCTGGCAAAAGAATGAAAATTTTTAACAAAGAAATAATAAGCAAAAGTGAATTACTGAATAATAACTTCTATTGAGGTATAACTTGATAGAATAAAGCAGAGAATAAAGTTAGTGTAATAAGTTAGTGTAATAAAATTAATGTGAAAATTAATGTGAAAGGAGAAAAAATTGGCTCCGGACCCTATTGCGTTTAAATTATTTGGTCTCGAGATAAGATGGTATGGTATCCTTATAGCGTTGGCTCTTGTTCTAGGCATAGCGGTCGCCTATTTTCTGGCCAAATACAGGAATCAGAGAGAAGAAGAGGTTATAAATTTTGCTCCGTTTGCAGTTATTGCTGGAGTAATTGGGGCAAGGCTTCTGCATGTGCTGGTAAACTGGTCTTACTACAGCAGACATTTATCCTACATCTTTGCTTTCCGGAGAGGTGGGCTTGCTATCCAGGGCACTATTGTGGGTGGAATTATAGCACTTCTAATATTTTGCAGGATAAGAAAGCTAGATTTATGGGTATGGTTAGATATTCTTTCCCCTGCACTTGTTTTAGGCCAGGCTATTGGAAGGTGGGGGAATTTTTTTAATCAGGAAGCTTTTGGTTTTCCAACATCTCTTCCCTGGGGGATTTATATAGCTCCTGAGAATAGACCCCCTGACTATGCGCATGCAGAGTATTTCCATCCAACTTTTTTTTATGAGTCAATGGCTAATTTTCTCCTTTTTGTTTTGCTTGTTTTAATGCACAGGTTTTATAAAAAGAGGCCTGATAGACTCCCAAGCGGGATCATATTTACAATGTACATTGGAATATACTCTGTATACAGAACTTTCATAGAATATTTCAGGATTGATAGCACTTACATTGGGAATGTAAAAGTAGTCTACATTATAAATTTCATTATATTAATAGCTGCCTTTTTAATAGCTAATTATCTAATTACAAAGTTTAAAAAACATAGCTTAAGAAGATAAAATGGAGAGGTAGAGCTCCACTTACTGTGAAATTTTGTGTTTACTGTAAATACAACCACAATAGTGTTGACGATAGATATTCAGACTTTTGCTCAGTTTTATTGTTTTTTTGAATCCATCTTTCTTTTTAAAGTTAGATGAGTAGTAAGTTATATTTTTTTCACTTTCCAGCTCTTTGCCTATAGCGTTTATAGTATTGTGATCTTTATGTGGGCTTATAGTAAGCGTGGTTCCAAACAAATCAAATTTTAGCTTTTTAGCTGTTCGGGCAGTTTTATCAAGCCTTTCTCTGTAGCAAAGAGTACATCTTTTACCTCCTTCTGGTTCTTGTTCAAAGTTTTTGGTCAGGTCAAACCATTTTTTTACTTCATACCTACCTGTAATAAGTGGTATGTTATATTTTTTTGAGATGGCTATTACATCTTTTAGTCTTCTAATATATTCTTTTTTGGGATGTATGTTAGGATTATAGAAATAAAAGGTAACTTCTAAACCGAGGCTTGTTAATAGAAAGTAGGGATGCAAAGAGCAGGTGGCACAGCATACATGTAGTAATATTTTTTGTTTTTGAATAATATTTTGAGGAATATTTTTCAGCACTTTCTGTCTTTGACACCTTTGGTTTTTAAGTAAATTTTATTGTCTCCTTGTGTTTGGAGTCTTTTTTTAATATATTAACAGGAATAAATATTTTTTTAACAGGAATAAATATTTTTTGATATTTTTAGATTTTTAGATGTGTATTTCCAGACCAGGTATTTTTAAAGACGTTCTTTGCTTGTAAAAATTTACACTTCATCTCTTTTGAAGCTAGGGGGATATATTAATAAAGATCTTATTCTTATAGGATTATATAAGTAATCTTAGGTTAGAATTAAGGAAAGTTCGGTGAATCTAAATTTTTTAAAAGTAGAAGAGCCCGGGTTAGATGAAATTGATAGTTTTGTCAGAAAGCACTTTTCCTTTCCCCTGCTTGTTGAGAGAAAGGTAGAGAGAATACTTGACAGGATAAAGAAGTATGGAGATAAGGCTCTTGTAAAACTCCTTAAAAAGTATGACAAGTTTAAGGTCAGTGACGTAAGAGATATTTTTCTTACGGAAAAAGAAAAAGAAGTAGGTTATGAAATCGCTGAGAAAAATTATCCTGAGTTATTGAAAGCGATTAACCTTAGCTATCAAAATATAAAGTTATATCATGAAAACCAGTTAAGAAATGGCCTTCGCTCCTGGTCATTTTCTTCTAATGGTAAGAAATTAGGTCAGATATTAAACCCGATACAGAGAGTTGGAGTTTATATTCCAGGCGGGAGATATATATATCCTTCATCTGTTCTTATGACGGTGGTGCCTGCTATAGTAGCAGGGGTAGAAGAAATTGCAATATGTACTCCTCCTAAGAGAGATGGGAGTATAAATGAGGTTCTTTTGTATTTATTCTCCATGCTGGGCATAAGTGAAGTCTATAAAATGGGAGGAGCACATGCAATAGGAGCTCTGGCTTATGGAACTGAGACAATAAGCAGGGTGGATAAGATTGTTGGACCTGGCAATATTTATGTTACTATAGCCAAGAAAAAAGTAATGGGAGTTGTAGGGATTGATGGTTTAGCTGGCCCCAGTGAAATTGTGATTTTGTCAGATAAGACAGCAAATCCTCGCTTTGTAGCTTCTGATTTGATTTCTCAGGCGGAGCATGATCCAGATGCAGTAAGTATTTTGGTTTCTACCGATAAAGATTTTGCTTTCAAAGTCATTTATGAAATTGGAGAGGAGATAGGCAGAATCTCAAGGCTCCCAAATAGCAGAAACAATGTGAAGATTATCCTGGATTCACTTAAAAAGAATTGCAAGATTTTCTTTCAACCTGATATTGAGCTGGCGGTCGAGATTTGTAACAGAATAGCCCCTGAACATCTAGAGATTATGACGGAGAATCCTGAAAGTGAGGCTCGAAAGATTAAAAATGCAGGAGCAATTTTTCTGGGAAACTATACCCCGGTGGCAGCAGGTGACTATACATGTGGAACAAATCATGTTATTCCTACGGGTGGGACGGCAAGGTTTTCATCGCCTCTTGGAGTTTATGACTTCTTGAAGATAAGCAGCATAGCTTTTTACGATCGTATTAGTCTGGAGAGAGAAAAAAAACAAATAGAATTTCTGTCTGATTTTGAGGGACTTATAGCACATAAAAATTCAATAAGAGTAAGGTTTGAGAGTCTGGAGTAAATACCTGATTAGAAAGATCAGAAGTAAAAAAGTAATAATGATAAACAAAAAAATGGAGTGTTTAGATGAGAGCCAACCCCTGGATTTTTAATTTACCTGAATATGTTCCAGGAAAAACAATAGAGGAGGTTAAGAAGAAGTACAACCTTAAAACTGTTTACAAGCTTGCTTCGAATGAGAATATCTGGGGACCAGCGCCCCAGGTCCTGAAATGCATTGAAAAAACTGTTAATGAGATAAACTATTATCCTGATAGCTACTGCAGGGATCTTAAGGAGAAGCTTTCATTAAAATACAATGTATCTCCTGACAACATAATAGTAGGAAATGGAACAGATGAGATTATAGGTTTTATTGCGGACTGTTTCATTTGTATAGGTCAGAATGCAGTTGTATTCGATCCCACCTTTTCAACATATGAGAAATCGGTTCTTAAGTGTGGCGGGAAAGTTATAAAAGTCCCTCTCGAAAACCTCCGACAGAATGTAGTCTCGATGGTCGATGCTATAGACACAAAAACGAAGATAATTTTTTTGACAAATCCTCACAATCCCACTGGAACAAATATCACAGAGGATGAGTTTAAGTCTCTTGTTAAAGATGTATCAGGTGACATCCTCATAGTTGTTGATGAAGCTTATTATGAATATATGCCTCCCGAGGATAGAGTTGACACCTTGAATTATGTGAGGAAGCATGACAATCTCATTATATTGAGAACCTTTTCCAAGATTTACGGTCTGGCAGGCTTAAGAATCGGATATGGGATATCAAGTTCAAAGGTTATCTCTGCTCTTAATAGAGTAAGGCTTCCATTCAACGTAAATTCTATGGCTCAGAAAGCAGCCCTGGTAGCTCTTGAAAATGATTCGTATGTGGAGGAGATAAGGAAAAAAGTTATTGCTGAGAAAGAAAAATTTTATAAAGTTCTGAAAAATTGTGGGATAGAATTTATTGAGTCTTACGCAAATTTTGTATGTATAAAGGTTGGGGATAAAACTAAGAAGATTGTAGAAGAACTTTTAAAGAAGGGCTTTATTGTAAGGCCAGGAGAAAATCTTGGGCTACCAGGCTATATAAGAGTTACTATATCTTTGCCTGAAATTAATGACATGTTTCTGGAAGCGTTTACTAGGATATACAGGAATGTTGTGGAACATGCATATATAAAGGATGTATAAGTAAATAAGAAGGATGTGTAAGGTAAGAGAGGTGAGATAATGGGGTAAGAGGTTCACCATAAAGGTTATTGTGAAAACAAAGCTAAAAATACCCGTATAACCATGCAATGAAAGGGGAGGATATGGTAACAGTAGTACGAGGAAAGGATTGTGAAGTCAGATTTGGGTTAGGGCTTCCAACAGTCATAATAGGTGAGAGGATTAATCCTACCGGTAAGAAGAAATTGGCTGAAGAACTTAAAGAGGGTAAACTAAATATAGTTGAAGAGGATGCTATAAAACAGGCAGAGGCAGGTGCTGATATAATAGATGTAAACGTTGGAGCTGTTGGAGTGGATGAGGAGGAAATGCTTCCCAGGGCTGTAAAAAAAGTAATGGAAGTTACCAACAAGCCAATATGCATAGATTCTGCAAATCCAAGAGCTATAAAGAAGGCTTTGGAAGTTTATCCCTACAAAGCTCTCATAAATTCAGTAAATGGAGAAGAAAGGTCAATGGAGGAGATACTTCCTCTGGTTAAGGAAAGTGGAAATGCAGTTATTTGCCTTACCATGGATGAGAAGGGCATCCCCAAAGATGTTGAGACAAGAGTTAGTATAGCAAGAAAGATTATCCAGAGAGCTGAATCACTGGGTATCCCTAGAGATGATATAGTAGTAGATTGCCTCGCCATGGCAGCTGCTACAGATTCCAGTGCCGGGAAAATAACTCTTGAGACTTTGAGAAGAGTAACTGAGGAATTTGGTGTATCTACAACTCTGGGTGTTTCCAATATTAGCTTTGGAATGCCTAACCGTGCGTTGCTCAATATTCATTTCTTGACCATGGCTATATTTAACGGTCTCACTGCTCCTATAGTTGATCCACTGGTTGATGGTCTACTGGAAGCAATCCGGGCAGCTGACTTTCTTGTGGGTAGAGATCCATATGGTATGAATTATATCTCAATATACAGGAAAAAATAGAGAAGAGGTCAGAAGGCACTGATAAGTCAAAAGACACTGATAAAAATAATAATCGCGGCGGACAGGGCACAGGAATTGACTAAATAAGTGTATGTATATATAATGCTTTTTAGCAGAGTTGGGCTTGCTGTAGTTTTGGTTTTTGTATGTCCAGGATGAAATACCAGGATCTTTGAAGCTTATATTTTCATATCTAAATCTTTATGTTTTGTCTTTGAGTGTTTATTTCTTATTTTATAAAGATAGAAAGGAGAGAGAATAAGAATGGCTAGGGTAGTTTTGAAAAATCTTACGAAAAAGTTTGAAGATGTTATAGCAGTTAACAACATTAATGCTACAGTTGAGGATAGAGAGTTTGTGGTTTTAGTGGGTCCGTCTGGATGTGGAAAGACTACTACCCTTAGAATGATTGCTGGTCTTGAAGAAGTGACAGAAGGAGAAATATACATTGGAGACAGGCTGGTAAATGATGTTCCTCCTAAGGATAGAGACATAGCTATGGTTTTTCAGAACTATGCTTTATACCCTCATATGAACGTATATGATAACATGGCTTTTGGGCTGAGGCTGAGAAAAACTCCTCGAGATGAGATTGAAAGAAGGGTGAGAGAAGCTGCAAGAATTCTTGCTATAGAAGAACTTTTGCATCGAAAGCCAAAGCAGCTTTCAGGTGGTCAGAGGCAGAGAGTAGCACTTGGTAGGGCTATAGTAAGAAATCCAAAAGTATTTTTAATGGATGAACCACTGTCGAACCTGGATGCAAAATTAAGAGTTCAGATGAGAGCTGAACTTGCCAAACTACATAGCAGACTTCAGGCTACTATAATATATGTGACTCATGACCAGACTGAAGCAATGACCATGGCAGATAGGATTGTAATATTGAAGGACGGAGTAATTCAGCAAATAGGAACTCCTCAAGAAGTATATGATCATCCTAACAATATGTTCGTAGCAGGTTTTATTGGAAGCCCGGCAATGAATTTCGTTGATGTTGTAGTAACTGAAGACATGAAATTGACCTGCAAGAACTTTACTCTAGATACACCTGATATATTAAGGAAGGTAATCAAGGAAAATAATTTAATCGGGAAAGAAGTAGTTCTGGGTATTAGACCTGAAGACCTTGAGGATAGTGCTTTTGTATCAGGTGCTAGGGAAGGAAATACTATTACTGCGAATGTTGAAGTTACAGAGCCCATGGGTGCAGAGGTTTATGTATACATAGGTCTTGACGGAATGCTGATGAATGCAAGGGTCACTCCTAAAACGAAAGCTAAAGATGGGGAGCCCATAACCCTGTGGGTCGATCTTGAAAGAATGCACCTTTTTGACAAGGAAACAGAGAAAGCTTACATATAAGCATATAAAGCTTATATAGAAGAATAAGGTGTTATAAGGCAATACAGGGCAATAAGATAAAATATACAAGGTTGCCGGATGTTTAATAAAGTATTTAATAATTTTCTTAACGATTCTTAATCTAATTTAATTTAATCTAATCTAATTTGTCAGGCTAAAGAGTTTATTTTTTAATGAGTTTTAATAAAGCACAATAAAGTTCTATTTTATTGTGCTTTATTTTTTGTTCATATAAAATTAAATGAAATTGAATAACGTAGAAAATCTTAAGGTCTAGAAGGAGTCTTGTTACTCTCAAGATCAATTAAGGATATGCCTTGCCAGTGGTATGCCTGTGACCTTGCCAGTTTCTAAGAGAAAAACCTTTCCTGTATCATGAAAGCTTAAGTTCTGAAAGTTGTTCACCACTCTATTGGGTATTTGTTAAACATAAGCTAAGAAGTGTTTTAAGATTAGCTTTTGAAACTTTAGGAAGGACTCAAGGAAGATGGTCTGGGGAGATGAATTTGGTAAGACAAATCTAAAATTTGTAATTTAAGTTTGTAGTGAATCAGTTTGAGAGAAATTGATCGAATGATAGAAAAGTGAAATAAGAAAAAGAAAAACAAAGTAAAAGAAGATGAGAAAGAGAAACAAAAGCTAGAGAAGGGATAAGATATGACAAAAAGTGCAGGAGAAATTAAGATAGTTCAAATATCTGATATTCATGTTGGTGAAGAGCATTTTGTTCCAAGCCTTCTTACCAGATGTATTAACGAGATAAATGAGTTTGAGCCAGATATTGTAATAATAACAGGAGATCTTACAGCTAATGGATTTCGAAGAGAATATGATACGTTCAAAAACTATCTTTCTCCTATTAAGTGTAAAAATCTTCTGGTCCAGCCTGGTAATCATGATTCCAGAAATGTAGGTTATTTACATTTTGAGGATATTTTTGGGGAAAGATATACCTCACTCAGTTATAAGAATCTGAAGATAGTAGCTGCTGACTCAAGTGAACCCGATCTTGATGATGGGCAGATTGGCAGAGAGTATTATAAATGGATAAAGAGTGAATTTGAGAATTGTGAGGCAAATGCTTACCGGATTTTTACCATGCACCACCACTTAATCCCGGTTCCTAATACTGGAAGAGAAAGAAATATTGTGCGCGATGCCGGTGATGTACTGGAAATTCTGGTTGACTCAGGGGTGGATCTGGTTTTGTGTGGTCACAAACATGTCCCTTATATATGGAGGATAGAGGACTTGTTGTTACTCACTGCAGGAACAGCAGCTTCCTTAAGACTTAGAGGAAGAATTGAACCTAACTATCACATGATATTTTTGAGGGAGGAAGAAATAGATATTTACAGAAGATATCCTTTTGGTAGAGTTGAGAAGATTTTGGGTATCAAAAGGAAAACGAAGAAGGAAAAGCTCTGCAGCAAGTTTGCTGAAGAAAAAATAAAAGAAGGACCAAAGGGGAAGGTGGATGAAGCATTGGAATATTGAGGAGAAAAGTGAGATTAAAAGAGTAGTGGCTCTGATAGATGGTGAGCATTATCCCCAGGTAACTCTGGATGCAATAACTATACTTAAGGAGCTATATCCTGGTAAGGTCAAGGGGATAATTTTTATGGGAGGAACTGAGAAACTGGTTGTTAGTGACCTTGAAAGCTATTTCGGGGAAAAAGTTTTTACAGTCAGAAGTCTTGAACAGGATTTCATAAAAGCTCTCGATTACTTTAATCCTGATTTGATTTTTGATTTAAGTGATGAGCCAGTTGTTAACTACTGTACAAGGATGAAGATAGCTTCTTTATGTTTCGCTAAGAAGTGTAGTTATATGGGACCCGATTTCTGGTTTAAATACGAAGACAGGGATTTTGTCAGTAGCCTTCCTACTATCGGGATAATTGGCACGGGAAAGAGGATAGGAAAGACTGCCATAAGTGCTTTTGTTTCTAAATTTTTTAGCAGGGAGGAGAAAAAGAAAGTATGTGTAGTAGCCATGGGTAGAGGAGGTCCCGCAGTTCCCGAAGTTTTGAAAGGCGACAGCCAAGAAATCACCCCCCAGTATCTTCTGGAGCTCAGCAATAGAGGTTTTCATGCAAGTTCTGACTATATTGAAGATGCATTGATGAGTAAAATTCCAACTATTGGTTGTAGAAGGTGTGGAGGAGGGTTTGGTGGAAAAACTTTTACATCAAATGTGAGAGAGGGGATATTGGAAGCAGAAATGCTAAATCCTGATTTAATAATAGTGGAAGGTAGCGGAGCATCTCTTCCAGATGTAGTTACTGATGTTAATATATGTGTAACAGGAGCTTACCAGGATTGGGAGAGTCTGGTGGGGTATCTTGGTATCTACAGGCTAATGCTTGCTGATCTGGTTGTTCTAACCATGTGCGAGGAGCCTTTAGCTTCTGAAGAGGATATTGATTTTTTAACCAGAAAGATCCGTGAAGTAAATCCAGGTGCACCAATAATAAAGTCTATTTTTAGACCACAGCCTCTCTCTGACATAACCAGCAAGAAAGTGTTTATAACAATGACAGCAAAAGAAGGAATATGTTCTAAAATAAAAAATTATGTAGAGAAAAAATTCAACTGTAATGTAGTAGGAATCTCATTTAATCTTTCAAACAGGGAAAAATTAAGAAAGGACCTGGAGGAAATTTCAGGTTACGATTTGGTTCTTACTGAACTTAAGGCTGCTTCAGTGGATATAGTAACGGACTTTGCAATAAAAAGTGGAAAGCAAATTGTATACATGAATAATATCCCCATTATTCTGGGTGGGGATGAAACTCTGTTCAAAGAGAAGCTCAAACTTATTTACGAGAAAGCAGTCTCTTTCAAAGCCAGAAACGTCTAAATTTTTCTCTGATTAGTTATTTCCAATACTTTTAATTTGAAGAAGAGATAGTTTACCTTATTAGAAGGTTTTTGGGATAAGAAAAATTGATAAATACTATGTTCGTGAAGTAAAATTAATTTAAGAAAGCATTCGTCTTTGGTTCTAACCTTTAAGCATCATTAGTTGTTTTAGTTATTTTGATGTGTTTTGATGTATGCACTAATAGTATATTTTGGCAACTTTAGCAATAA
>JACIXO010000070.1 GCA_014360385.1 Actinomycetota bacterium
TTCTCCCAGATACTCATATACAAGAGCTTTTAATTTAGATACAAGTAAACATAAGTTATTATTTGATTCAATTCGCATCAGAAGACAATATCAGAAGACAATAATATATAAATAGAAGCTAAATAGAAGCCTTCCATCACTTTCGCTCTTAGATTATACATAATCATTATTTACCGTGTTTATTACAAATTATACCTCTTTTTATATTTCGTGTATGTTTCCCCAGAAGTAATAACTTATTTTTATTTCTGCTCATTTTTACTTCTATTTTTTTCAACTAATATTTTCAGTCCTTTTAGAGTAAGATCGGGATCATGGATCTCAATCCATTTACTTTTACCAACCATAAGATAGGAAAGACCCCCTGTAGCAATTATTTTGGGATTAAACTTTTTGTCCTCCTTTTCTTTCACCTCATCAATTATTTTTTCTACCAAAAAGTCAACCTGCCCTAAAAAACCATAAAGAATTCCTGAACGAATTCCATCATAAGTATTTTTGCCCACCACTGATGAAGGCCAGCTCATATCAACTTTGCTGAGCTTAGCTGCATAGCTAAAAAGGGCTTCAGAGGATATCTCGATCCCTGGAGCTATTACTCCCCCCAGATATTCTCCACGGGAGGACAATATATCAAAAGTAGTAGCAGTTCCAAAGTCAACAACTATGGAGGGAACCCCATAAATTTCTTTAGCAGCTACTGAATTTGCTATTCTATCTGCTCCTATTTCTTTGGGATAATCGTATAAAATCTTTAAATCCGTTTTCACCTCGCTTTCAACTATGAAAGCCTCACACCCAAAGTATCTTTTACTCATATTCTTTATTTCATTTAGTATCCTTGGAACTACACACGATACTGCAAGTCCCCTTATTTGCTGGGGGTCATAACCTGAATTACGTAGAAAATTATAAACCGAGGCTCCTATCTCATCCGAAGTTTCATGCCTTGGAGTCACCATTCTCCAGGATGAAAGTAAATCATTGTCTTTAAATAATCCTACTACTGTCTGGGTATTGCCAATATCAATTGCTAGTAACACAACTTACTCCTTTTTATTCTTTTCATATTTTTGTATATTACTTTTATATATTATTTTTCATTTTTTTAAATACCAATTCTCATCAATCCTTACTTTTATTCCTACTTTTATTATTTGATAATCCCTATCACTTATAAATAGCCATTACAGCTTCTTTTTTTACAAACCACTATAACTATTCTTTAATTATTTCTAGCTATCCCTCACCACACTCACTCTCTTTTTGAGTCAATATGTCTATCCCATGAGGAAGAGGTTTATAGATAAGCTCCAAGCTATCTTTTACTCCTTTTATACTTCCCGGGAGATTTATGATGAGGGTCTTTTTTCTTATCCCGCTTACCCCTCTAGAAAGAATTGCCCGGGGTGTCTTTTTCTGACCCTCAATTCTTATAATCTCACTAAAACCTGGAACATCCTTTTCTATTACTTCTTTTGTAGCTTCAGGAGTTACATCCCTTGGCGAAAATCCTGTCCCACCTGTCGTAATAATCAAATTAGCTTTCTCACAATCACAAATACTAAGAAGCTTTTCCTTTATCTTATCCTTCTCATCAGGAACTATACAATAATCTACAACTTCCCAGCCTTTATCTCTAAAGAAACCCACTATGTAGCTTCCGCTCCTATCTTCCCTCTCACCCCGATAGCCTTTATCACTTACTGTAATTACGGCTACTTTCATTACTTCTCCTTCCAACAAGAGATTCTTACAATAAGAAATTGTTCTAATAAGAGAGTATCTAAACTAACTTTTTTAATGATCCTCTATCTCCACTCATTATCCTAAATCATTTTAGATTTGCTGCCTTTTTCTTGCAACTAAAATCTTATACCCACTTTTCACCCGGCCAGGTTTTAACACTCTGCAGAATACACCCTCCCTGGGCATGATGCAGTCACCCATAATGTGATATATTCTACACGGGTGAAGACACTCTTTACCAATCTGAGTAAGCTCAAGAACTACGATGTTATCATCAATATTATCCTCATAGTTGTGTTGCTTACTTCTTTCACCACCGCTGTTAGTCATAATTCGAATGGTTTTTTTGTTATTATTGTTACTATTCCTAATGTTACACATATTATTATCGTTATCATCTTTGGATCTATCATCATCGAATCCATAAAACTTCACATCAGCCCCAAAATGATAGTTTAGATAGTTTGTAACATCTATAACATTTGAACCTAAAGCAACAAGATCGCCAACCTTTACATCTTCAAGTCTTATCCCAACAGTAGTTATATTCTCAGCAAAATCTCCAGGATTTGCTTCTATACCCTTCTCTTTTATCTTCTTTATGCTCTCAAGCGAGAGTATACTTACCTGGCGGTGCCAGTTGCCCCCGTGACCATCTCCTTCGATACCAAACTCGCTTACATAAGCTTCTTCTACTGGTAGCTTTTTCCCTCCCTTTTTTTCACTTATATTTATGGAAAAAACTTCTCCAGATTCTATCAACTCCAGGCCTGGGCTAAGCTTCATATAGTCAGACTTTCCTCCTGTTTTTCTTACAAGCTCAACCCCTTCAATTCTCATCTCCCTGGATAAAGCCTTGCACATATCATAGATAGTAAGTAGACTAACACACACAGAAGTAATAGCTTCCATTTCTACGCCAGTTCTATCAAAGCCTTTAACTTTTGACTCTACTTTTATTCTATTTTCCTTCTCCAGGAGCTCAAACTCAATGTCAATACCTGTAAGTTTTATCTGATGGCATAGCGGAATAAGCTCCCAGGTCTTTTTGGCCGCATTTATCCCTGCTATCTTACTAACCGAAAGGACATCACCTTTCTCAATTTCATTCCGTTTTATCTTAGTTATTATGGAACTGTCCAGAGTTATATACCCAACGGCTTCAGCCTCTCTTAAACTTTCATTCTTATCTGAGACATCAACCATCCTTGCCTTTCCATCATCTCCAATGTGACTGAATTTCTTTGATTTATCTTTATTTTTATTCATAGTCATATCTCCTTATTTTCCTTCTCCCTCTTTACCTTCTTTTTTGCTCATTCCTTCTTTTTGCTCATTCCTTCTTATATTTTCACTTTTTCCTATTCCCTCTCCTTGGTGAACTCCTTACTTACGAACTTCTTACTTATCTTACTTATTATGTCTGGCATATGTTTATCACTTTCTCTATCTTGCTCTTCCTTTTTAAAACTGATGTTTAAAGCATCTAGCATTTATTTATCACTTTCCCTACCCTATCTTGTTTCTTTGTTTTAGTTATTTCTTTTCTTTTTCTACTTTTGTTTTCTTTTTCCTCTCTCTAATAACTCTCTTCATAACTACCCTCCAATCTGGTTCATGAAACGGGAAATCCTGATGCTTCTTGCATCCAACACTCCCTTACCAAACACCCCCTTAACACTGACTTTCTTACCAATTCCTTTTTCCTCCTCCTGAAGACTGCCACTATCTATGATTTCACTTTTAGACACTGCATCTTCTCTGTCCTTAGGTTTTCTTCTTACAAACTCAACCAACTTTTGTCTTATATCATCATCTTTAAGATTACCCCTCATCATAGATTTAATATCAAGTCCAGAAGGAGAAAAAAGACATAATTTTACAAGTCCATCAGGAGTAAGCCTAATCCTATTACAGAATTTACAAAAATACTTATCGTTTAAAATTAGACCTATGCTACCTTTACTTCCTTCTAATTTATAATAGACAGCTGGACCAAAACCCAGCACATCTACCTTAGAATAATTTCCAAGTCTTTTTATAAGGAACAGGATATTATCTATAGAAAAAGGGAGGCTTCCACTTTCCTTATAAATTCTAAATCCTGTTCTTCTGCACTCCACACCACTCAGGCTATTATGCGATACCCCGTAAACCTCACTATTATCACCTATATTGTTACCTGTACTACTATCTGTATCATTATTGTTACTACTATTATTACTACTACAATTATTGCTACAGGAGGCTAATGGACTTGCCTCAGGACTTATACAACTAATACTTCTCCTAACATCTTTTTTACTCTCTAAAAATGTTAAGGGCTTTACAGTAGGCATCATTTCAATAAATCTTACACTTACTGGATTTTCCATAGAAAACTTTACTAAATCCAAAATATCACCTTCATCTAAAAGTGGGGTAATAACAGTATTTATCTTAACAGGATTAAAACCAAGCCTGATAGCACAAAAAATTGTATCTAAAACTTTTGTAACATCTCCTCCCTTAGTAATTACCGCGAACTTTTCACTATCAAGCGTATCAAGACTTATATTTATTCTTCTAATCCCAATCTCCCAGAGTTGTTCAAGGTATCTAGCTGAAATTATTCCATTGGTGGTAAGAGAAATATCCCTGATCCCATATACTACCGCAATTTTTCTTATAAGCACTACTACATTTTCTCTTACAAAGGGCTCCCCACCAGTTATCCTTACCTTTTCTATTCCTAAAGAAGAAAATAGTTTGACCACTCTTACAATCTCTTCAAATGTGAGAAGTTCTTTTCTAGGTAATAAGGAAACTCCCTTACGCGGCATACAATAGACGCACCTTAAGTTACATCTATCAGTAACTGACAATCTAAGATAATCTATTTTTCTGTTAAAACTATCTACCAGCACTCAGGTATCCTAACACTTAAGTCTACTTCTCAAAGAAATGGATGGAACTTGCCTTCACCGAGGCAAAGACTGGTTTTCCTACTTCGAGTTTAAGCCTATCAATCGAATTTCTAGTTACAAAAGAAGCAAGAGTAAAACTACCACAATCTACTTCTATTTTTTTAAATATACCTAAATCTTTAATTTCCGAGATTCTACCCGAAAAGATATTCATAGTAGAAGTTAACTTAAAAAAGCTATCTTTTAAACTATATTCTAAATATTCTAAAACTACTTCTTCATCTCCTCCCAGGGATGACTCATCTAAGCTTCTGCCTCCACTACTGCTACCACTGCTAACCCGATATTTACTAACCGCCCAAGTGCTGTGAATGACAACATCTTCAGGCCTTATGGCAAGTGTAACTTTTGAACCCCTCCTTAAATTACCCACTATAAAAATCTTGGAGTTATTAATCCTGGAGTTATCATTAATATTATCAAGTATGGCGTTTTGGTTTTTTGCCTCTATTTCCACAACAGAAACATTACCCTTGGAGTCAAGTACAATTCCTTCCACTAAAGTCTCGACTCCTACAAATTGAGCTACAAACTCATTTTTAGGTCTTGCAAAAATCTCATCTTTGGGTCCAAGTTGTTCTACCATGCCACCATTCATTACAGCTACCCAATCAGCCAGCATCATAGCTTCATTTCTATCATGAGTTACATAAATTGTAGACCTTTTCTCTCCCCTTAATAGTCCAAACAAATCCTGTCTGAGCGATTCCCGAGAAGACTGATCTATATTTGCAAGCGGCTCATCAAGGAGTAAGAGTCTGGGTTCCAGAATAAGAGCCCTTGCCAGTGAAACCCGCTGTTGCTCGCCACCAGAAAGAGTTCTGGCACTCCTTGAAAGGAGATGAGATATTCTTAGCCTTTCTACAAGGTATTGAAGTCTATCCTTAACCTGTGGAATTTTCTTCCCTCTAATCTTAAGGCCCATAACTATATTGTCATAAACTGAAGCGTTAAAAAGTAGGGGTTCCTGAAAAACTACTGCCATCTTTCTTCTTACCTCAACCTCATTGACAATTTTTCCAAGAAAGCCACTTGAAAAAACCTTTACAGGGTGACTCTTCCAACCATGTTTAAAGCCATCTTTAACACAATCTTCGGTTCTATCAGTGTAACCATCTTCGAAACAATCTTTATAATTCCGCTCGACACCTGCTTGGTAACTGCGTCCATAACCATCTTTGTAAATTTCTACCCCATCAAAGATAATACTCCCACAATCTGGTTTTTCCAGCAGGTTTATCAATCTTATCAAGGTCGATTTTCCTGCCCCATTAGGGCCAATTACAACCAGAATCTTATTTTCTTCTAAGAATAGGTAATCTATATCGAGCTTAAACCTATCTTTATTAAACCTATCTTTATATTTCTTCTCTAAACCGATTATTTCCAGAATCTTGGCTGCCATGATACTCCTTGCTTTTGTTGAATTAAGGTAAGA
Organism: Actinomycetota bacterium; assembly: GCA_014360385.1. GTDB lineage: Bacteria > Actinomycetota > Humimicrobiia > Humimicrobiales > Humimicrobiaceae > JACIXO01. Next base: position 6,154 of record JACIXO010000070.1, read on the forward strand.
ATAAAATTTACTCCAAAGCTTAGAATAAGAAGAATTATTACCAGTGCAATGGCTACTCCAAATTCTCCCATTCTTACCATCTGAATAGTAGCGGTAGTTAAAACTCTTGTTTCTCCCTTTATATTTCCTCCAACCATCATAACAGAGCCTACTTCTGAAATTATTCCGCCAAACCCAGCCATAATGGCCGCAAGGGTTGGAAGTCTTGCCTCTTTTATTAGTATCCAGAAGAGCTGCAATCTATTAGCCCCTAACGAAAGCGCCTGATATTTAAGCCCCGCGTTTATCTGCTGAATAGATGCCAGAGTGATGCCTGCTATTATCGGAGACGCTATAAGCACCTGCGCAATAATCATAGCAGTAGGAGTGTACATAAGCTCCAAAAATCCAAGAGGTCCACTCCTCCACAAAAGAATACTTACTATAAGGCCTGCTGCCACAGGCGGTAGTCCCATACCGGTATTTATGAGTGCTATAACAAACTTCTTGCACCGGAAATTACCAAGCCCAACAAGAATCCCAACAGGCATTCCTATAAACATAGAAAGCAAAACTGCGCTTACCGAG
>JACIXO010000071.1 GCA_014360385.1 Actinomycetota bacterium
CTTGCTTTACTCTCATTCACACACCTCTATCTATTATGGGGTATTGCTAAGTTTCACTTTGCAATACCCCATTTAAAAAACTATCCTTTATTTTTCCTGCTTAATAAGTGCTACCGGTATAACTATTTCTCTTAATAGTATTTCTTCTCCCTTAACAACTTTTAATGCTAATTCAGCAGCCATTCTTCCCTCTAATTCAAGATCCCAATACGAGGATGCTATAAATGCACCACCTTTTTTTATTTCTTCAACTGCTTCAGGAATACCCCCAATTCCGCAAATCATAATTTGTTCTTCTTTTCCAGCAGCTTTAACCGCTGTTAAGGCATCAAAAGCCATGGCATCATTAGGAGCAATGATACCTTTTAAATTGGGATATGTTTTTATCCAGTTTTCCACAGTAGCTATATTTGCTTCAGGGGCACCACCTACTTGTCTAGCTACTATCTTGATATCTGGATATACTGAAAGAGCAGCCACTTCTCCAGCTTCAAAAGCCCTAACTGAGGATACCATTGGATAGTTAATTATAGCCACTTCACCTTCACCATTCATTCTTTTCCCTAATTCCTCACCAACCAAATAACCTGCCATATAACAATCACCATGAACAAAACCCTCAGTTTTTCCACCTTCTGCATTTATATCTTCCATTATAACTGGGATACCTGCCTTATTTGCTTCCTCTATTACGGGGACAATTGCTTTAGAGTCCAATGGCTGTAATATTATTGCATCAACTTTTTTAGCAATGAAGTTTTCCACATCCGCTATTTGTTTATTAATATCCAGTTCTCCACCAGCAACTAACAATTCTACTCCCTGTTTATCCAAGTATTCTTTCATCCCTTTTATCCTTAACAAAGTAGCTGGATTGTTTGACTGGACGTTAGAAAATGCAAAAACTAACTTCTTCCCAGTAGTTTTTTCAGTAGTTTTTTTACATCCCAATGTTACTACCATAAGCAAGACCAAAATAGCTATCACCCCAAAAATTAAATATTTTTTTATGGCTCTCATTATTTACTTCACCTCCTTTCATAAAATATATTTTATAAACCCTAATATTTATTGCTTATCTGAACTCCCTTCAAGTTATCCTTGTTTCTTTATATCTTCTCTTAATTTAATTATCTCTTTACTTAGAGGATATTTACCATACTCCATTGCATATTTATACATAAAAACTATGTTTTGAGGCGGTGTATCAGGCTGAATATCATGCGAGCAACATAAAATATAGCCACCTCCAGGCGCATATATCGCAATTCTTCTTTTTACTTCTTCTCTTACATCTTTTTCAGTCCCATAAGGCATCACATACTGAATATCTATACCACCATGAAAACATAACTTATCTCCATAATTATCCTTTAAAAATGTTGTATCCATACCCTTAGCTCTAGGTTGTAGTGGATTTAAAATATCTATACCAGCATCTATTAGATTTTGAACTATCCCTATAACTGAACCACAAGAATGATGGAGAATTTTTGCATCAGTTTTAGACTTTATTAAATCTAGAAGTTTTTTATAATAAGGGAAAATCATTTCCCTATATAATTCCGGTGATATATATAATCCACTTTGTGTACCTATATCATCAGCCATCTCTACCATATGAATATAACCCCCAACTTCACCTAAAAAAAGCTCCATCAACTCCATATATAAATTTGTTACCTTTTCCAATAACGTGTGGGCTAATTTCTTATTCCATATTAGGTCTATTGGAAATTGATCAAAACCTCTAATCCACGTACAAGTTTCAAGTAAACCACCTACAGCCTGCCTAGCAGAGATAGCATAGTCAGTATTATTATATAAACTTATAGCTTCTTCTTTTAAACCTCTAATCATTTCTCTATCATTAGCATTAAAAAATTTAAACTTCTTTATGTCATAGATATCGTCTGTTTTACGAAGCGGGTGATCAATTATTTCACCATAATATCCACGTTTTTTTCTTACAAAACCCATTAAATCTATCCAAGTACCATCCTCTCTAATAATTTTCTTATACCCAGAAGGACCCCTCAGATAAACTCTTCTAAAATCTATATCAAAAAGCTGGAGTATCCGCTCATCAAAAATGAATGTTAAAAACCATTCATTATCAATTAAATCATAACCACATTCATCTAAATTTAAGTATTCTTTCAAATTTTTATATGTTTCACCCATCATTCCAGAAACATTTCCACCTAAATCTAATGGAACTCTATCTGGTTCTTTATGGTTTAAAGCTTTTAATACTCTTTCTCTGTGAGTCATATTAATAACACCTATTTTCCCTATTTAAAAATTTTTATATCCATTCCAAAAATTTTAGCGACATACTTACATTCTTCTATTAAATCACCATCAACTATATGAACATGTTGGGAATCATATTCTTCTAATAAAGTTTTTGGATTAAATTCTACTTTAACATTTGCTGTTGGCCACGGTAGATTTATATCTCTCCTAACATTTTCAACAAGTTTCCCACTAATGACAAACATTTTATAATTTCCATTTACTCTACTTAATCTCATTAAAGTTACTACCTCAGAAGACCTAGCAGTATATGCCAAACATCCTCCCCCAGCCTTACCGTGAATATGTGGTAAAATTTCTACTTTATTCAAATTTTCTTCTACTTTTTCTGATCTCATTGAATACCAAGTTGATGCTCCACCACAATTCATACAGGTAATAACTTTTTCTTCCTCATTAAATGAAATAAGATCCATAAATAGAATTGGTTTACCACCTGATAACAGGTGTAGAATTTCCATACTTAATGCACCATTTGAATCGCATTCACAAGCATAAATTATGGGCTTTTTAGTGCCATTATTATCATAAGGGTCATTCATTAAACCAGCAGATAAACACTGACTACAGAAATAATCGCTGAGCTCATTAATGCATTTTACTCCCACAAAATCGAATCTATTACTATCTACAATTTTTCTAATGGCTAAATATCCTCTTATTTGATTTCTCAGTATCTCAGGAGTCAACATTTTTCCATCATAATCAATCTTTTTAAAATTTTTCTTCAACCATCTATATAAATCATCTATTTCTTTATCCGAAATTTCCTTTCCTATCCTTAGAATTTCCGATTGATCCACATGCTCAATATCTATTCCAAAAGCTTTTAACCAATAGCTAGGATCTACTATCGTAGTGAACATTCCCATTGACCTACCACCAATCAATCCATGAGTCATGCCTCTTAATCTGGTGACAGTTGAAGCTGCTTTTGCATAAGAGATTATCTTGTTTATAGTCTGTTCCTGATCTAAACTCCCATAAACTACCTCATATATAGCTCCTATTTCATCTAGAGCTCCCTTAGCAGCACTGGGTCCGCTTAATGCAAATGACGAAACAAGTAAAGTAGGCACAGAAGAAAACAATGCTGTTCTAGATGCAACGGCGCAAAAAACTGGATATGTCCAGCCTGGAATAAAGACAATTAATAATTCTGCCCCTTTACTTATAAATTTCTTTGTTGAAGCTATAGAGTCCTCTTTAGAATTAACTATCTCAAAGTCTACAATATCTAACTCTGCACTTAGTTTCTCAACTAATTTAGAATGTTCCTTCCTATTAATTTCGTCATATTGAAAACCCCACTTTGGAGCGGTCTCATAAATTTCTTCCCTTGGATCCACTAATGTAAGTATGCTAACTCTTGGCTTTAAAAATTCTTTAATCATTTTGTTCTCTCTTTCTAAAAGAATTCATTAACGTAGATTCTTTTTTACTTTAATCTGGCTCAAAAAAAATTTAAACTAATTTAAGCATCTAAGATTTAAAAATGTTCTTAACTATCAGTTTTAAAAAAGTTTACAAAGTAAGGTTTGTATATCAAATCTCTTTTCTTTCTCATTACTAGTGCATGTTTTCATAGTAAAATGGTTGGATATTAGACCAATATTACCTAATATCTAACCATTTGTCAATATCAATGGGTGATAGACAAGAAATCTAAAAGTTAGTCTTTAGGCATATGAATTTGCTTATTTATAGCCTTCCTCTAGACTTCTAGAATAAATATAGAGAAGATATACCAAGTTATGTAAATTAGACTCTCTCCTTCAGGAATTTAGATACCTCCTCATAGTTAGGAATGCTATTCACACCTCCAAACTTAGTGCACTTCAAAGCTGCTACAGCTGCAGAAAACTTAATAATTTCACGTAGATTCCAGCCCCTAACTAATCCAAATAGAAAGGCACCATGGAATACATCACCAGCTCCTGTTGTTTCTACTGCTTTCACCTTAAATGCCGGCTGATGAAAAGTTTCCTCATTGGTTAAGCAAATACTTCCATTTTCTCCAAGAGTAGCAACCACCACCTCTGGTCCTAATTCTTTTATTTTCTTAACGCCTTCACCTACGTTGGTCTCATTAGTGAATTCTAAAACAAAATTTTTTGAAGCAATGACTATACTTGACATGTTTATCAAGCTACCAATACCTGGAGCATTAATCCCTGGATCTAAAACTACTTTAATACTATTGCTTTTTGCCCACTCTGCAGCTTTCATTGCCACTCCTATAGAAACGCCATCCAAGAGAATAAACTTGGCACTCTTGATATAATTAACATCACACTCAGAAAAATCAAAATTAAAAATACATCCCGGGTTAAATATAATGGTTCTACGTCCACTTCTCTTTTCAATCAATATAAAGCTAAATGGAGTCTGGCCTCCTTTCTCTTCAATCACACATTCTGTATCAACTTTGAATTTACGCAGTGTTCTCCTTATAAGCATTCCATTATCATCATCTCCAATCTTTCCAATATAACCCCCATCTCCTCCTAAATAAGAGTACGTAGCCAACGCAACAGCTACCGGGCCCCCCATTTGCTTTCTAAAATCAAGCATCACTGCAGTTTCATCAACTCCTGGAATATCTTCCACTACAGCCGTATAGTCTATGCAACTTACACCTAAACCAACAACTTCTAATTTCATTAGAATAAAGCTCCGCTCAGTCAGCGTTTCAAATTGATTTAAAACAGTTAAACCTCAACTATGCTAAACCTCTGTCTGCTTTATACCTACAGCTATAACTTATATTTAGCACATTTTCATAAACTTTTTCTTTTTTATTGGGTTCTAAGCAATTTACCCACCACAATATTCTGTGCTTTGGAAAGAAATCTACTACCCTAACATAATCCTTCTTCCACCTAGATATTAATTCATCCCTACTTAATTTGTAACGAACACTATAATTATTGTAAGGATCATAAAAATAACCCACTATTGCTAAAACGATTTCGTCATTAACTAACCTTGAGATGTCATTTACAGTAAACTCATGGAAATTTATACCTAAAAGGCCCTTCGTCTTTAAAAGCACAGGTATGTTATGTAAATATACTCCACAACTGTGCAGAACTAAGCCATTAAACTCTTTGGCCAATATTTCATTATAAGGAACAGCAAACTCATTATAAAGTTCAGGTGATAACACTGCTAAAAGATCATCACTTAAAAAAATACCCCTGGGCAACCAACGAAAAAGAGAAGCTGGCCAATCAGTTAATAAAACCTTTTTCATTTCATATATACTCTCAATTAGAATCTCAGTAATCATACGAAGTAAATTATGAACCCTCTTAGGGTCATCTTTCATTGCATATATCAGCTCAGAGTAATTCACTATTTGAGAAGCGATGTCTATTGGACTTTGTAAATCTGTCATACTAACAGGTATTTTATCCTTAACAACAGATTGGAAATATTTTATTTTTGTCATTACTCGCTTGAAACTATTACTATTATTTAAATTCGGTTTTAGCTTGTCTACCTGTCTTATGTTATCAATTACTGGCTTTGCAGATGGCTCCCTATTATCATGATAAATAGTTTGACACCCAAAAGCTTCTGCAATAACATATACGCCTTGATAGGGCCACAATGACAAAACAGTATCATCCCAACACCCGGCCTTAACCCTATCTGAGATATTTTTTAATTGCGTTTTTAAATCATATTCATCATCAATAAAACGCCTATACTCGTCTTTAGGTCTCCCCAAAGTTTTTAACTCCTGATCTAAAGTTAATGGATCTGACCAGGTAAATTCAAATGGGATATGATCTAGATCTCTATGTTCATAAAGATTAGTAATAGTAGCTTTAGCTTTTTTTACCCACTCAATATCTTGGGGAACTATTTCAAACATTTCGATGCAACTCCTATGTTTTGCATTAATATTATTCAGCAACTTTCCTTATAAAAATAATATCTTGACTTATTTCTATAACCTATAATGTAAGGAAAAGTTGTCCTCCTTAATACTGTACACCCTATAGGCACTAGTTTAATTAATTTATATTCTCCATAACAATCAACCGCAACCGTACAGATTGAAATAGGTGAAGTCTCCCATGGAAACAAGCTCAGTCTCATATCCTCCATAGAAGGATAAAAATTATCTCCAATGTTACTTAAACTATCAATCTGAAGAGTATAATTCCAAAGTTCTTTTGAATCTTTTTTAGGGTAATAATCAATATCATAAAAACCACCCAGCGAATACGTTTTTCTAACTCTACCGGTTTCAGGGATTCT
>JACIXO010000072.1 GCA_014360385.1 Actinomycetota bacterium
CCCTCTACTACTTTTTCGACTAATAGTACTTTTAAAAAAGTACTATGTTTTTGAAAGTTTTATTTTAAACAATTATTACAGCTATGTCACTATATCCTTGCTAATACCAATTGAAGGTCTACCAAATATCTATCAATAAGAGTATCGCTATTATGCTGTTAAACACCCACTTTACGTTTCATAATTGTGCATTTTTGATACTCTGACATAGTCTCAGAGCTCCATATAATACAGCTTCCTCACCCAAAGGTGATTTAATAATATTGCAAGTCCTATCACGATATGTATATGATCTTTCTCTGACAGTGTGTCTTATAATCTCGAGAATCATCGTGCTACTTTCAACCACACCCCCTGATAATATCACCAAACTAGGATCGAGAATTGTTACCAAATTGGCAATAGCTAACCCAATGATTTGACCAGCCTTTGAAATTATTCTAACTGCTACCGGATCACCATTTTCTGCTGCTGCAAGAACGTCTTTAGCCTCAATATCAATGAGATTTTGTAATACAGATGGTTCTCCACGGTTTAAACAAGCTGTAGCCTGGGATGCAATAGCTGGTCCCGAAGCAATAGCCTCAAGGCATCCATGGTTGCCACACCCACAGAGGGGACCTTCTTCATCTATAGTTATATGTCCAAGTTCACCTGCCCTCATCTTATCTCCAGCATAAACCTTCCCGTTGGCGAAAATCCCCAGCCCAATACCGGTACCTATTGTAATACACACAAAATTGTCCTTCTTTTTAGCAGCACCATAATACTTCTCTCCTAACACCATAGCTCTTACATCGTGATCAACAATAGTTCTAACACCCATATTTCTCTCCAGTATATCTTTAATTGACACGTTTATCCATCCAGGAAAATTGGGAGAAAATTCCATCACTCCATTTTTGGAATCAACCAACCCTGGAGCTGCTACACCTATGCTTCTTAAGTCTTCAAATTTGATTTTGGTTGTAGCAAGAAGGCTATGTACTGTTTCATTAATCCTAAGAAACCAATCTTTGAACCCCTTTTCTGGAGCAGTAAGAAATTTTACTTTGTTAATCAATTTAGCATCCGACTCAAATATACCAACAAGAGTCTTGGTTCCACCAAGGTCAACCGCTAGATAATACAATATTCACACACTCCTTTTACTAACAAATACAAGAAATTGATGATTAAACTCCAATGTATCCTAAGAATTGACACTTTTTTTGTGCTTCTCCCAATATTAGGTTAAGAATGGCCTCCTCTCCTCAGAATCTTTGGCCTGCCATTGACCTCCATTGCAACAATTTTGACGTCTCCCTTCCGCAAACATGTATAATTATGACCAGCATCAGCGGGTACAACATAGAAGCAGATAAATGGTTCTTCTCCAGTATTTACAGTGCGATGCCACCACTTCGGTGGTACATAAGCAGCAAAACCAGGCTTCAGACGTATATATAATGCTTGGCCATCGAACGACTGCAAAATTAAATACCCTTCTCCTTTTAAACAAAAATAAACCTCGCCTGCGTCTTCCTTTTCATGAAAATGTCCTTTAGTCATAAAATACTCATGCCCAATCCTGCCAGGATAAACAATACTTGTGCCGAACTCCAAGTTTCTTGAACCTGTCGCAGGAATAACTCTGTAAACCCTGTAAACAAGCGGATCTCTATCCTTCAACACAGATTCCACATAGTTAGAATCAACAAAACAAGACCTTAGCTCACTTAGATGCCTTTCTACCTTTGCATGGCAATGATTAAGATTACCATTGTCTAAGTCAACTCTTGTTCTATACCACATCAATTGCCTAGCTCCTCTCTCAATCAGTTTTCCCAATTACTTTTTGGATACTTAAAAAGAGTTCTCAAATAAACTCTTGGTTGATTCTGCCCTTTCACGTACAAATTTTTCGCTTGCCTTCTAATCCTGGAGTCTTTATCACTATAAACCAGCTTCTACTATCCTAAAAAATTCTCCCTCTCAATGTAGCACCTTTTCTTGCTAGCTTTCCCGATACCAACGATGCGCGCGAGGCTTACATTTCTGTCTACTATTGATATCTCATTGTTCGGCACGAGCCAAAGTATACTTTAGTCAGAGTGTTACAATGCGTCACGCTGTCAAAAAGACAATTTGTCCGGTGTCTCATTTACTCGATCATGCATTGTTTCGCCATTTTAAGTGAGTTCCATAATATGCCTGAATTCCCATTGCAATGGACTTAGTTACAACATCATTAATAGCCTAGTGCATATTAGCTTAGATTATTTACCAGGAACCGATTGACCGCTTGAACCCTTAATAAGCTCCATAAGTTTACCCACATTAGGATTTTGGAACAGAGCAGTTCCCATCACTAGTGTATCTGCACCGCTCTCTATTACTCTCAAAACATTATCCAAGTTTATGCCTCCATCTGCTGCCACCGTCACCTGTAGACCTAACTTATTAATTCTCAGCTTTGCTTCAGCTATTACAGGCAGGGTATTCTCACATAACCGTTGACCCCCAAATCCAGGAGGGACAGTCATAATTAAAAGTCTATCCACAAGACTAAGATATCTATCTACTAGATCAAGAGACAAACGAGGACTAACCGCCAAGCCAGACTTTACACCCGATTTCTTAATTTTCTGTAAACTTTCCTCTAGCTTTCTACAACTTTCAGGATGGAGAGTTATTATATCACTTCCACATCCAATAAAGAGATCCACAAAAGAGTCTCCATGCTCAACCTCCAAGTGAGCCTCCACAGGAAGAGATGTCAATCTCTTAAGTGAATGAATAAATTGCGGCCCAAATCCAAAATTACATACATAGTGCCCATCCATTATGTCTACATGCAGTCCATTCACTCCCAATTCTTCAGCCTTTATAACCTCTCTAGCCAAATCGAGTACATTAGCAGCTAATATGGAAGCAAAAACCTCCACCACAAGCTATCGCACCTCCAATAGCTCAAAATCCATTAATTAAATTTGATCTGCTTTTGTAGAATTGCATAACACTCCATAATATCCCCTCGCACCAATTCTCTGGTTCAACCCAAACGTATTTTAAGACAAGCACTTAATTTGTGATATTTCATTTTGTTTAGAAACCTTATCCCCTATCCAGGGGGTCTTACAATACCTAACGACAGACAGCCCTTCCAGTCTTCTTTTTGTTTAGAACCTCTTTAGCTTTCTCAACAATGTCACCTGCAGTTATTCCATATTTTTTCATCAACTCCTTTGGAGAACCAGATTCACCAAAAGTATCTTTTACACCTACCATGCCTAAAGCAACCCAGCATTCTGTTGATAAAAGCTCAGCAACTGCACTACCTAACCCTCCCACAATACTATGTTCCTCTGCCGTAATCAAAGCCCCACATCTTTTAGCCGTTTCCAAAACAGTTTCCCTGTCAAGAGGTTTTATGGTGTGAACATTAATTACAGCCGACTCTACACCCTCGGAGGAGAGTATTTCAGCCGCTTTCAGTGATTCGCTTACCATAATCCCTGTAGCAAGTATTGCCAAATCTGACCCATCGCGTAAAACATTAGCTCTCCCAATTTCAAAATGTGAGCACTTGCTAGTAACTGTAGGAACTGGAACCCTGCCTAATCGTATGTAAACAGGTCCATATATTCGTACTGCCGCTCTGAGAGCCTTTTCAACCTCAAATGCATCAGCAGGCACAATAACCTTCATATTAGGTAAGACCCTCATCAAAGCAATATCTTCTATTGACTGATGTGATGCTCCATCCTCACCCACAGTTATACCGCCATGTGTAGCTACAATCTTCACGTTACAGTTACCGTACGCAATAGTATTCCTTACTTGATCAAATGCTCTTCCTGTAGCAAACACAGCAAACGTGCTTGCAATAGGAATCAAGCCAGTTAAAGATAGACCAGCAGCAACACCCATAAGATTTTGTTCGGCCACTCCCACGTTGAAAAACCTCTCAGGAAACTGCCTAGCAAATAGGGATGTCCTAGTTGCTTTAGACACATCAGCATCTACCACTACTATCTTCGGGTTCTCTACTCCTAAACTAACGAGCACCTCTCCGTAAGCATCTCGAGTAGATCTCGTTCCTTCCAATAGATTTCACCACCTAGTTCTATTAGAGCTGCTTTCAATTGACTCTCATTAAGAGGCTTTCCATGGTAATCATTATTGTTTTCTAAAAAAGAAACTCCCTTGCCCTTTACAGTTTTAGCAATAATTACAAAAGGACCTCTCCTATACATAGAAGCTTTTTTTAAACCCCTTACAATTTGACCAATATTATGACCATCTATTTCCAGCACCTTCCAGCCAAAAGACTTCCATTTCAGTACAAGCGGACTAATATTCATCACTTCACACAGCTTCCCATCAACCTGGAAACCATTGAAATCCACTATTGCTATCAGGTTTGAGAGAGAATAATGACTTGCAAACAAAGCTGCCTCCCAAACTTGGCCCTCATCAAGTTCCCCATCACCTAGAAGCACGCAGACTCTCGAATCACTATTACATAACCTTAGGCCTGCTGCAATGCCACACGCCACTGATAATCCCTGACCTAGTGAACCTGTTGATACTTCTACCCCTGGAGTCTTAATACTAGATGGATGACCCTGCAAACGACTATCAATTCTCCGTAACGTTAGAAGCTCATTAGGAGAAAAGTATCCACAGAGGGCCAAAGCAGCATAAAGCACTGGGGCACTATGTCCCTTGCTTAATATGAATCTATCTCTCTTCATCCAATTAGGATCATCCGGGTTGTGCCGCAAAAACCAAAAGTACAAAGTAGCTACTATATCAGCCGATGACAAGGCACCCCCAGGATGACCAGACCCAGCAACAGTAGTCATAACCAAGACCAGCTTACGTATCTGAGTAGCTTTCTCCCTTATTAATTTCAATAACTCCTTTGCCAATACACAGCCTTTCTTACATCTATGGACCAAAGCCTTTGAAAGCTAAACAACCTTTCCAGCAAGATTAAGTCAAGAATTCACATGCATTCATTATAAAATAGTGTCATTATACTGTATTAGGAATTTACAATACTAAGAAACTCTTCTCCAGGTCATATTTATTAAAAAGTTGCAAAAAATAGTCATACTGCTATAATATATCATAAATTATATAATATTCAAATATTGTAACATTATTACTATCATTTACTTTCCATAGTGTTACTTAAAAATGGAATATAATAGGAGGTTGAAGAAGCTGACTAGAAGTATGTATCTTAGCTGTCTTTATACAACGTGCTTCCCTCTAAGACCAAGATCTTGTTTAGAGATTCTGCTTATCTATCTAATTTGATCCGAGGATAAAATAAATGAGATTGCAGTTAGCAGCTTCATTGGAGATAGGCTTAGAAAAAAGTGATACTTTAGATGGTTCACAATATTAAGATGAAAGGAGGTGTAAAATTAAATTATGACACTATTTATCAAACTTCCAGCTAATCGCCGCGAATAACAATGGAAAGGAGTGAAAATAATGAAAAAGTTAGTAGCATTTATTCTTCTACCCATATTTGTCATTGCGTTGTCACTAATTGGCTGTAAGACAGTCACTACACAAGCTAAAGAGACCACTACCATCACTGAAGAGACTACAGTAGCCGAAGAAACTGCTGTAGAATCCCAGGAAACTCAAGAGGAACTAACCGAAAAGGTTAAACTTACTTGTGTTGAGATATACAGCGAAGACTTAGACAAATCTCTTACAGAATACATCAATCTATTTCAACAAGAAAATCCCAACATAGAGGTTCAACTATCACACTACGCATTGGAAGATGCAAGAAATGCATTTCAGAGCGGAGTTCTAGCAGGAGCAGGACCACAGCTACTACTAGGCCCGCATGACTGGGCTGGCCTGTTTGCCGCCTCAGAAATCGTAAAGCCAGTCGCTGAGATCATTGATATGAATCTTTTCGCAGAAGGCCCAAGAAATGCAGGAGCTTATCAAGGTCAACTATGGGGCATACCATTTGAGACTGAAAGTGCTGTAAGACTCTATTATAATAAAGATATAATACCAGAACCTCCTTCAGATACCGATACTCTCACTACAAAAGCCAAGGAGGTCACAAAAGGTGAGGTTGTAGGATTTGGCTATTGGATTAAGGCACCATATTATTTCATTCCATGGTACAGTGCATATGGGGGATGGCCTCTTGATGAAAACAATAATCCCAGCTTTGATAATGATGCTTGCCTGAAAGCCTTAAAACTGTTAGTTAGGTGGACTTCTAAAGATTCAGAGGACAGATTAATGGATCCCCAACTAGGAGTTGAGGAGTGGACAGCACTCTTTAAGGAAGGAAAACTGGGCATGACAATAAGTGGAGAATGGGATTACGTATCATTCAAGGAAAGCCTAGGCGATAAGCTAGATTTTGTAAGATTACCAAAAGTAAGTGATGGTGACTGGCCCATATCTTATAACAGCGTGAAATTATGGTATATAAGTAAACTTGCAAGTGAAACAGAACTTAAGGCAATAAAGAAATTCATTGAGTTTATGTCATCAAAAGATGTCCAAATAGGATTTGTCGTAGAAAAAACTAACAAAATACCTGTAACAATC
>JACIXO010000073.1 GCA_014360385.1 Actinomycetota bacterium
GCAAAACAATATTCCTTTTTCCAGGAGAGGATCCCGTGGTCTTCTGGACGATGCTTTTGTGAGATTTATTATGAATTTTATGGAGCTTGTGTTACTGGTCAAAGAGTATGATGAGGATAAATATGGAGATAAATATGAGGATAAGTATGAAGATAAAAATGTTTCTGGCAATGTTGGCGATGTTGTACCAAGGCTTAATAATATTATTGAAGAGGTTTTGCTTTCAGATTTCATAAGTTTTAGCCCTCTCTATTTTGAAAAACTAAAATCCGCTTGCAAGGAAACTAAATTTGGCGGCAAGGAAACTGAATCTACTGCCAATGAAAGAAAAACTACTTCATCTAGCTTGGCTCTTAATCTGTGGCAAACGTTAACAAATTTGACAAACATTAGAGTAAAAACAAGCAAGGAAGCAGGTGATGAAGAGGTAAAAGGTGAAAAAGCAAGTGAGGAGGAAGTAAAAATTAAGGCTACCTATACCAGGCGCAGCGCTGTAGATTCGTATGATAGCAAAAGCAGCCTAAAAAAGGGCAGTGAGGATGAACTTAAAGTTGAGCTTATGAAGTTAGTAAATTTTGTTGATCTGGTTAAAGAACTAATATCGTATCTCGAAAAACCTGTTTATTATTTTATCCTGAAACTATTGAGTGACAGAAGGTTTGGTTTCTTAAAACGTCTTGAGTCTAGAAAGTCAAAGGGAAAAGAGTTTCTCTCGCTTTCTCCAATCCACAATCTCAGAGACTTTCTTGAAAGCATAAAGGATTTCTGTAAAACGAACCAGGATGGAAGCGATGTAGCTTCCTACATGGATTTTATTAATAACATTCTGGAGAACAGATTTCTTGAAGAAGTGGAGGAAAGTACCAGGGACTTTTATATAAGGGGAAGAGTTAATATCTTGAGTTTCCATCAGTGTAAAGGACTTGAATTTAAGGCTGTTTTTTTACCTTTTGTAAACAGACACTATCTTCCATCAAAGTTAGATTTTCCTCAGTCATATGACAAACAGATTTTCAATTATTTTAGTGCCGGGAGGACTTTGGATTTTTCTGAACTAAGAGAGATTCACATCGAGGAGGAAAGAAAGCTTTTCTATGTGGGTATGACAAGAGCTTCCAGATATTTGTATATCACTTGCAATCAACATCAGGAAAAATCAATCTTTTTTGAAGAACTTGAAGAGATTTATAAGGGTCTTCTTAGAAAGAAAAAAGAAAAAAAAGAATTTGACTTTATTCATGGGACAAAAGACACAAAGACACAGCAAACAAATACAAAGCAAAGCCTACCACAGATAAAGGAAGATGCAATAAAAAAGGAAGATGCAATAAAAGGCTCTATGCGTGATTTAGATTTTACCTTACCCTCCAGATGGAGGGTAAGAAAAAGAGCAATAGTGTCAACGTATAGGCTGATCAACGGTCTTTCAATTGACTTTGTAAGTTATTTTACCAGGCTTTTTTCTTTAAACCTATTATACCCTCCTTCTGAGTGGTGGACTTTTACGAAACCTACTGTTAATAATTATAATCCTTTTCTCGTGAATCCGCAGGTGTTTTCATACAGTTCTCTTAATACTTTTAAAGAATGCCCCTTTAAATACAGCATAAGATATTTTCTGGGTCTTGAGGATGAGGAGGAGTTAAGTTTAAAGGTGGGCAAGATTTACCATCAGATATTATGTTCATTTTTCAGATCTTATAATAAAAATAAGGAGCAGAAGTGGGAAGATTTGGAAAAAATACTGGTAGAGGCTTTTTCTAGCGAGTATTTTGATTTTCCATTTCTTAAAAAGGAACTCATGGAGAAAGCGTATAAGGAATTCAAAAACTTTTTCTCTACTTATCTTCCTGAAATGCCTGACACTTCAATTGTAGAAAAAGATTTCTCCTTTTATTTAGGTGAAGATTGTATAACAGGCCGGATAGACCAGATAAATTTCCATGATAATGATGTTATAGATTTAATTGATTATAAATCAAGTTCAAGCAGGCCTTCTCAATCCCAGCTTAAAGAAGAGATTCAACTAAAAATATATATGCTGGCTATAAATTTAAGCAAAGATTTATCTTTTTTAAAAAACAAAAGGCTAAGACTGAAATATTTCTTTTTCGGGCAGCTATCGAACTCTTCTCCCAATCCTGTTTGTGAAATTCCTGAGGAGTATTACACACTGGACGGGGTATCCACTGTAATAGAGGAATTAATTTTGAGATTAAAGAAGGAAGAATTTAAACCCTTGCCTGAAAACTATATGGTCTGCAAAACCTGTAATTATAGAATTCTTTGCCCCAGACATTGTAAGGTTGACTTTTGATATGTTAATTTCGAGCAGGGTGTAAGGGCCAGGCATAAAAGGTGATGTATAAAAAAGGACTGGAAAAAGAAAAAAGAGCTGGAAAAGAAGTTGAATGGAGGGAAGAAGGGGGAAGGGGAAGAAGAGAAAGAGAAATGGGATATGGGATACGAAGAGAAAAATGGATAGGTAGAGAAAAAATGGATGAGAAGGAAAAAACAAGCGAGCAGGAAAAAATAATAGAGAGTTCTGCAGATGTGAAGAGAGTAATAGCAGGAGCAGGATCTGGTAAAACCAGGATAATAACTGAGAGTATAATAAGGGTGCTACGAGGGAGGCTTTGTGAACCTTACGAAATACTGGCTCTTACCTTTACCAAAAATGCTGCTGAGAATATGAGAACAAGAGTAAAAGAAGCTCTTGGTAAAAGGATTGACTTCGAAAACATAGATATTCTTACTTTTCACTCTTTTGGTAATGAAATTATAAAGGAAAATAGTTTTGAACTCGGTCTTGGAAAGGACTTTAAGCTCATAAGTAGTGCAGAGGCATGGCAGATAATATACAGCATATGCAAGGAAAAGGATTTTAAAAAAATAAAGGCAGGAAAAAGAATAGGTGAGTTTATAGAGAGTTTGTTGAAATACATATGGACTCTAAAAAATAATTTGATAAGCATAGATGATCTTAAGTCTTATATTGGAAGCTATGAAGCTATACTTAAGGATTACAAAAGTCAAGCACTTGCCCGAGAGGAAATGGAAATAGCTAGTTGTCAGGAAGACCTGCTTGAAGTATATCTGGAGTATGAGAATGAAAAAAAGAGAAATAACTTTATAGATTATCCTGACCAGATATTTCTACCATATCTTCTTTTATCCACAAAAAAATTCTTAAGAGAAAAGTATAAAAAGAAATACAGATATATATTTGTAGACGAATTCCAGGATACCAATGTATCGCAGGTTTATCTTCTTTTACTTTTATATGAGCCAGGTTATAACAAGCTTACAATAGTTGGAGATGATGACCAGGGAATTTATTCCTTCAGGGGAGCATGCGTTGAGAATATTTTGTATTTCCATAACTGGGATATCTTCAGGGAAGTAGGTGTCAATGACTTTTATCTGACAAAAAATTACAGATCAGGTGGTAATATCATAAAGGCAATAAACAATGTTATTTCTTCCAATAAGAGAAGATTTCCGAAAGAGCTTGTCCCGGAAAAAGAGCACAAGCCCTCAAAGGTGGTCTTTTTCTCTAAATGGACACATAAAGAGGAAGCTTCTGAGATAGTCAAAATTATCAGGTATTTATTAAGCTATGGTGTAAAGTTAAAGGACATGGCTATAATCGCCCGGAGAAAAAGATTTCAAACTATAATAGAGGAGCTAGAGAAAAATGAAGTAAGGTATGAAGTAGTTGGAGGTAAGAATTTCTTTTTTGAACCAGAAATTATCTTCCTTGTATCGTGGTTAAGGGTTATACAAAATATTTATGATGAGCTTTCTATCACATATCTACTCAGATCTCCAAAATACAAAATCTGTAATCGTGATATTTATTTCTTGAAGAGAAGTCACAAGAATGGAAAACTCTTAAATCTTATGGATGGCATATTAAGCCATGAGGAAAATCCTTATATCAGTAACATTACCAGAAAGAGACTCCATCTTTTTCTGGATGAGCTAAACTTCTATATTGCGAAATCCAAAAGCTTAAAACTAAGGGAACTGGTAAGTTTAATTTTTGATTATTCTGGCATGAAAGACGAGCTTAAGTCGAGATTTGGCGTGATGGCTCAAAGAAAGATAAGAAATGTTGAAAGTCTGATTAAAATTAGTTCTGACTTTGAACAGAGTAGTCTCGGAGGAGATTTAAAAAATAAACTTGAGAGCTTTATTACTTATCTTAAGGATGTAGCTAAGGGAGATTATGAGGATCCTGAAGGGGTTGAAATATCCAGTGAAAATTCGGTTAAGCTAATGAGCATCCATGCTTCAAAAGGGCTTGAGTTTGAGGTAGTGTTTCTTCCAATGCTTTGGGAAGGTGACTTTTTGGGGAAAAGGGTTCTAGAATCTGGGTTTGGAATACCTTCGCATTTAAGAAAGGACAGCAGAATATGGCAGGAGAAGAGAAATTGCAAAAGCAAAAAGGAATTCGACGAGCTTTTAAAGGATATCAAAACTGAAGAAGAAAGAAGGATATTTTATGTAGGGTGCAGCAGGGCAAAAAAGATACTTGTGCTTTCATATAGCCCATATCTCGAGGAAGTTGATGAGGACAGAAGGTGTCCCAGGCCCATAGTCCCCTTCTTTTATGATATGGTAAGAAATGGTGTAGCCAGCGACATTTCAATAGCCAGTTCAGAGGCTCTTGAGTTTATGAGTTCCAGTCCTGTCGAAGGTTTCACTGGCAGAGTAGAAAGCTATGAAGAAATATTTAGTTTTCTTAATCCATCCAGGGATGATGAGGTTGATTTTTCTCTGGCTAAAAATCCTTATGAAAGAGTATTTAAGGATTTTCCGGTAGCTGTAAGCAAAGCAGAGGAGAAGCTCGGGTCTATATTGAATAGGTTGAATAGGCTTGGTAAGAAAGGCTCAAATCTGGACGAAGTTTTAAATGTGCTGAGGAGAGCCAAACTTGATCTTGGGCTTGAGTTTAAGCTCAAGCTGGAAACCAATGTAAAAAAGATTAATTTGAAAAAGCTTTATGAAAAGATAAAGTTTCTGAAAGAGGAAGCTGGCTATCTTAAGAAAACTGAATTTGGTACTGGCCCGCTGGTGAAAGAAATTTTGGGAAGCGGCACTAATTTCTATTCTCTTACTGACATACTTACTTATCTAAAGTGCCCCCGCCTTTATGAACTCAAGCTTGTTTACCCGGTTTTCGAGGTTGAGTCCAGAGAATTAGAGCTTGGTGAAGAGGTTCACAGATTAATAAAGCATATTACCATGAAAGTTTTTGATTGTTTCAAAACCGGTTACAGATTTGAACCTGACACAATCTTTAGTTCAATCTTTAATGGTGAAAACCAGCATGGATCTGGCTTTGGGGACAGCTCTGAAATTAAGAAATATATTGAGGTATTTTTTGAGAGTAATCTGTTGGACTTTGGCGGAACCAGAGATATATCTCTGGAGCAGCTTTTTTACTGGAAACTGGGGGACTACTACATTCAGTGTAAGACCGATAGGGTTGACATTATGAATGATGGAACTATAAGGGTTATTGACTACAAGTTAGCTGAATATGAGAGCAGAAAAGAGACATATTTTTTAAACCAGATAAAAGCCTATATAGGAGGAGTATCAGAGTTATATGAAAGTAGGGTTGAGGACATTACTGGCATTTTATTCTTTCTGGGCAATGCCAGGAAGGTGGAGCTTAAGTTTGAGCGCAGGGAAATAGAAAGTTTGAAGGAGAAATTACTTAAGGCAATAAATAGTATAGAAAAAAGTAATAGGAACAGTAGTTTTAAAAAGAAGTTTAACCCTTCTTGTAAGAGGATATGTAACTACTATGAGCTATGCTGTGAGTAAGTTACCTTTACTACACCTCTGTGCACCAGGATGAATATTTCTCTACTTCATTTCTAACTATTTTGAAATATAGATCCTGGAGTTTTTTAGTTATGGGACCGATACTGCCGTTACCGATTGTTCGATTATCGACACTTCCAATTGGTGAGATTTGAGCTCCTGTCCCGCAGAAGAATAGCTCGTCAGCAACATAAAGTTCTGTTCTGTCTACTGCCCTTTCTACAACTTCTATTCCTAAATCATTTTTAGCTATTTTGATAACTGTATCTCTTGTAATTCCTTCCAGAATATCGGAAGTCAAAGATGGGGTGATAAGGACACTATCTTTTACCAGGAATATATTCATGGCACTTCCTTCACTTACATGTTGCCCGTCAGAAGTAAGAACAATGGCCTCATCAAACCCGTTTAGAAGTGCTTCAGTTTTTTGAAGAGCGGAGTTTATATATGAACCTGATACTTTCGCCCTTGGAGGAATACAGTTGTCAGGAATCCTCGTCCATGAGGATGTGCAGACTTTTATTGGCTTAGATGTGTCTAAATATTCTCCTAATGGAATGGAATAAATAAAAAGATCCTGTTCGTTACCAACAAGTTTAGGCCCTATATTTAAGCTACTATTGTACGCAAAAGGTCTTATATAGGCGTCTTCCTTATAATTTTCTTTCCTCAAAAGTTCGAGGGTGATATTACAAAGTTCTTCTATAGTATATTTTATCCTTATCATTAAGATTTTGGCG
>JACIXO010000074.1 GCA_014360385.1 Actinomycetota bacterium
AAGGGTAGGTAAAACATACATAGCTCTTGTGTGGGGCAGGTTTGCCTTAAGTGAGGGTGAAATAAATTTGCCCATAGGGAGATCAAGATCAGATAGAAAAAAGATGGCAGTGTCGCTTGACAGGGGTAGAGAAGCTATAACCAGGTTTAAGGTTATTCAAGAATTTGATAATTGTTCGTTGCTAGAAATAAATCCAATAACCGGGAGGACTCATCAGATAAGAGTGCATTTAAGCTACATTGGACACCCCATTATAGGGGATAAACAATATGGAAACAAAGACTCTGATAAATTGGCGAAAGAATTAGGACTTGGGAGGCAGTTTCTGCATGCTAAAAAATTAATTTTTACCCATCCAGTTTCAGGAAAGAAAATGGTGATAGAAGATGACCTTGAAGATGATCTGGATGCTACTCTTGAGAAACTAAGGAGGGATCATGGAATGTAAAACAAGGAGTGTAAAAGAAAGGATTTTAGAAAGAATTATAAATCTTGATTGCTCTTAAAAATAATTCTTAAATTCTTAAAGAGTTAAAGGAGGAGTTTGATAAATTGGCTAATATAAGAAGAATTGTTTTAGATGTTTTAAAACCCCACTCACCAGGACTGGTAGAATTGGCAGCTCAGCTTGCTGATCTTAAAGGGGTAAGCGGAGTAGATATTTCACTTAAGGAAATGGACCAGAAGGTTGAGAATGTAAAGATAACATGCGAGGGTGAGTCTATAAATTATGAGGAAATAGAGGGAGTAATATTCCGCAATGGCGGCTCTATTCACAGCGTAGATAAAGTCTCAGCAGGAGCAAGTCTGATTGAGGAGGTAATGACTCAGCAGGATTGAGGAGTTACATTTAGAGTCAACAAAAGTCCGATGCGCCAGATACTTTACTTTATCGTAGGGTTTCTGGCGCATAAGTTTTTTAGCTAATTGTATGTTGAATTTTATGATTTGTAAGATGTAGAATTTTTTATGTTGACCTTATTTCCTGCTTTATGAATATGATGTAAGATACTGCAAAGCAAATTATTGCTAATGCTATTATTACAATAAGCTGAGGCCATATCTGAATAAGGCTCTGCCCAAGAGAGAGGGGTTTTAGCAGCATTTTTTCAACATCACTTGTAAGAACAGGTCTTAGCAGGAAGTGTCCCCCGGTTGGAACGAGTAAAGTTACAATGGATTCGGAGTAAAGAGTTGATGGTGAGATTCTTAAAATCCCATGCTCAATCGAATAGTTCTTAAGTTGTGTAGACAGTGTTGCGCCTTCAAGAGGAGCCATGGCATTTGCTATAGCATTAGCTATTATGGGAAGGAAAAACATTAAAAAGAGCCAGATAGCAATTGAAACCAGAATTGAAGCAGTTGTTTTTTCCATAATTATTGAGAAAAGAATAGAAAGTCCCATCCAGAATGTCCCATAGCAAATACTAATAAATATGAACATAAAGATTCTCAGTATTTCTTCCGAAGTAGGGGGAACTCCAATTGTCCTCAGGCCAATTCCTGCTATTATAAATACGATACTGCTTACAATTATACTAAGAGTGGTAACCCCGGCTAAGAACTTACCGTTTATGACACTGTCTCTGTATATTGGCTGTGATAAAAGTCTACTTAAGTTTCCAGATGCTCTTTCGCTGTTTATAGCATCGAATCCGAAAATTATTCCGATTATTGGAATGAAGAAGCTAATAAAAGTTATAAAAGAGGGAAGTATGTCTCCTGAAGTAGTAAATAATCTTAAAAAGACGTGTTCTTCTGTAGCTTTTGCTACTTCTCTTATGTTTTGAAGAGACACATAAACTGAAGAAAGTGCAGCTACATAAACCAGCGCTAACAGAATTATAAACTTTTTACTGCTAAAGTAGTCTGCTAATTCTTTTCTGTATACTGTAAGAATACTTCTCAACTTTGCTCCTCTTTGAAATATTTTAGATAAATTTCTTCAAGCGCATATTCTTTTATGTTCATCTTGGTAAGAATGATGCTAGAGTCAGTAACGATCCTGGAAATGGTTGATCTTAAGTCTTTGTCGCTCACAATGTCGAGAACATTTTGGTTTTGCTCTATGTTTATGACTTCTGGCAAGGCTTTTATTTTTTCAAATAATTGTTGTGAAGGTTCTGAAACCTCAACTTCTATCCTGTATCTTCCTCCTCCAAACAACTTTCTCCCAAGTTCGTCAATTTTACCCTCACCTATAAGCTTGCCTCTGGAGAGTATGCCAACCCGGTGGCAGATTCTCTGGATCAAATTTAGTTGATGCGAGGAGAGAAGAAAAGTTATCTTTTTTGTTTCATTTAAGTTTATGATTGTATCAAGTATCTGGTTTGCAACTTCTACATCCAGACCTTCTGTAGGTTCGTCAAAAATAACTAATTTTGGATCTTTTATCAGGACATCAGCAATTCCTAACCTTTGTTTCATTCCCTTGGAAAATTGTTTAACAAGTTGATTTTTGTTTTGAGATAGTCCCACTATTTCCAGTACTTCATCTATTTTCTTCGGGATTAGTTTGTAATCTATATTGTTAAGTTCAGCGGTGTAAGCAAGATTTTCTTTTGCTGTCATATCTTCATAGAATCCGACTTTCTCGGGAAGGTATCCAGTTATTCTTTTTACTTTTAGAGGCTCTTTCGTGGGATTAAATCCGGCTACATTTATTGTTCCGGAAGCCGGTTCTGTAAGTCCCAGTAACATCAAAATTATGGTAGACTTTCCAGCTCCGTTTGGACCCAAAAGTCCGTAGATCTCTCCTTCATCTAT
Organism: Actinomycetota bacterium; assembly: GCA_014360385.1. Classification (GTDB taxonomy): domain Bacteria; phylum Actinomycetota; class Humimicrobiia; order Humimicrobiales; family Humimicrobiaceae; genus JACIXO01. Next base: position 2,767 of record JACIXO010000074.1, read on the forward strand.
AACAAGATTTAAGTTGTCGACCACAAGCTTCCCATTATAGGTTTTACAGAGATCTCTGGTTTTTATTATTACGTTTTTTTCTTCAGCACTCATTTCTTATCTTCTTCCCAATCTTGCAAAGGTTACTGCTATTCCAACAATAACTATTACAATTATTCCGATACCTACCCATCCCCAGATGGTAGGAGTAAGAACTGTCACCCTGACTTCTATTTTGTCCTCTGCGTTTTCACTTTTTGCAGAAATAGTTAACATGTAATCACCAGCAATAGTTTTTTCAGGAGGGGTTATGGTAACATCTACTTCTTTGCTTTTACCTGCTTCTATTTTTTCCACTTCTTTTGGATCGAATTCGACTATCCATCCTTCAGGCTCATCTGCAGAAAGTGTAATTTTTTCTATTGAATCGGAGCCTTTATTTTCGAGTTTTATTATAAGGTGGTTATCCTTACCAGATGTTACCTTGGTATCGAGTCTTCCACTTTTAGTGGTAAGGTCGAGCTCGTATGTAGCAGTTACTATAGCCAGAAATTCAGCTGTAGCTTCCAGGCCCAATTCTTCATTAGAAGCTTTTACTGTAATTTTATATTCTCCTGGTTGAGGTTTCACAAGGGGAATGGCAACAGCTTTAAGACTTTCCTTTTTGGCAGGTTTTAATTTGACTGCTGATATTTCAGTTTGCTCGTAGGCAGGGGTAACACCAACATACCATCCTTCAGGTCCTTCTGTAGTAAGATCGAAGGTAACTTCCTCTTCTTTTCCTGTGTAAGTTAAATCCATTTTGAATGAGAATTGTTCCCCGGCTTTGGCTTTTAGTTCAGGATATGTAATATCGAATTCCAGTTTTTCAGGTATTACTGTTTCTTCGGTTTCCTCTTCGGTTGTCTGTGCAAAAATAGTTCCCGGGAGGAGAAAATACAGGGATATTACAAATAGTAGCACAGTTGTAAGGAAAAGCATCTTTGATTTTTTATTTCGGTAGCCCACTTTCTAACTCTCCTTCCCTTAAGCGGATATTTTTTAATTCTCTAAGCAAATATTTTAAGAATTGTTACCTTTTATAAGTTTTCGAACCTGGCCAACTAACTTCTAATTTTTTAAATTTTATAACTTTAAGGTTTAATGTCAAGCAAAATCTACTCTGGAAAATACTCTGTGAAAGTATCTTTATTTAATTCTCAAACGGTTTTCGTAAAGTCACTAAGCCTGGTCCAATATTAAGAGTATTTGTTTTTCATCACGGAAAAAGAGATACTTTCTACTATGATGTAAAAATTTTTGATTTTTACTTGTTTTTTTGGTTAAAATTTCATATAGTAACAGATAGAAATAGCAATATAGAGATTTAGCAGTAAGGATTAAATGAATCAATAAAGCAAGTTTTCGAATTGGTGAAACTGTATATCACACAAAATTAAAATTGCTGTAGAAAATTGCTGTAGAATTATAAAGGTACCTTTAAATTAGTCCAGAGAGGCTAAAAAGGTGTTAATAAAAAGAAAAACTTTAATAAATTTTGCATGTTTAAGCCTTCTTGCCATTAAGGTAAGAAGGCTTTTTTTATGTAAAAAATATAGCTTGAAATTCTGGGTGGTAGACTATGTTCTTTAGAGAGGTAAGAAGGCTTTTTGTATAAAAAATTGTAAAGAATCCGTAAATACGGTAAATAAAACGGTAAATAAAAGGGGGTAAATAAAGGAAGGTCAGGAAGTTATAAAAATTAGTTTTTAGTTTTAGTCTAATCAACTAAAAGAGGAGTAAGAAGAGGAGTCTAATGAGGGAAAAGGCTCTCATATTAAACGAGAATGATATAGCCAGGATAATTAAGAGAATTTCCCACGAAATACTGGAGAGAAACAAGGGTTGTGAGAATCTAGTTTTTATTGGCATACAGAAGAGAGGAGTTCCTCTTGCCAGAAGAATAGCGAAAAACATAGAAGAACTTGAAGATATCAGATTAGAGGTCGGTAAGCTTGATATCACTTTTTATAGAGATGACGTTGGCCAGAGAATAAAACCAGATATTCAGATAACAGATATCCCATTTGACATAAAAGACAGAGATGTAATTCTGGTTGATGATGTACTTTTTACTGGTAGGACTATCAGAGCTGCTCTAGATGCGATTATAGATTTTGGAAGACCGAAATCTATACAATTGGTGGTTTTGATTGACAGGGGTCATAGGGAGCTTCCTATAAGGGCAGATTATGTTGGGAAGAACCTTCCCACATCTCTTAGTGAATTTGTGGAAGTCAAATTAAAGGAGATAGATGGGGTTGACAGAGTAGCTATTTGTGAAGCTTCCTAGCTTATGTTTATTATGTTTATTTTGGCTTCTAAGAAAGTTCTTAAAGCAAGGCAGTATTCTAGTGTTTAGATTTTTGGATTGGATGTCAAAGAACAGGGTATTTAAAGAACAGGATGGTATATGTTAAATACAAAAAACATTTTGAGCATCGATGATCTTAGCACAGATGACATTGACACAATTCTAAGCAATGCTGATTTCTTCTTAGAAGTTCTGGATAGAGAAGTCAAAAAGGTTCCTGCTCTCCGAGGAAAGACAATAGTGAGTCTTTTTTTTGAACCGAGCACCAGAACAAGGACCTCCTTTGAAATTGCTGGGAAGAGACTTAATGCAGATGTGGTAAATTTTTCCCCCTCTATGAGTAGCCTAAAGAAAGGAGAGTCTATTATAGATACGGTCAGGACGATTCTTTCTATGAAAGTTGATTTACTTATAGTTCGGCACTCTGACAGTGGAATTCCTAAATTCATATCTGAAAGGGTAAACATCCCTGTTATAAATGCAGGAGATGGAACCCACGAGCATCCTACTCAAGCTCTTCTGGATCTTTATACTATTAGGAAGAAATTTGGTTCTGTGGAAGGCTTAAAAGTAGCAATAGTAGGAGATATTCTTCATAGCAGAGTTGCAAAGTCTAACATAAAGCTTTTCAAGAAAATGAAAATGGAGGTTATACTGGTTGCTCCTTCCATGCTTCTCCCTGAAAAGAATTATTTTGATGAGAAGGTTAAACATTCAATTGATGAAGTCATAAATAAGGTAGATGTTCTCTATATGCTAAGAATGCAGTTTGAAAGACAGCAAAATAGACTATATCCTTCTATCAGGGAATATAACAGGTTTTTAAGTCTGGATATTGAAAGGTTTCGAAGGTTAAAACCAGAATCTATTGTAATGCACCCCGGTCCAGTAAACAGGGGGATTGAGATAAGTGGAGAAGTCATGGATCTTATAGATAAATATCCTGAGAGGATAAAAATTGAAGAGCAGGTTAGTCATGGACTGGCAGTAAGGATGGCTCTTATTTATCTAATGCTGAGTCTAAGTTCGGAGGACCTGGACTCTACCAGAAGTTAGAATTTTACTAAAGATTGGGCGAAATTTGAACTTTAAAGTTAAAGCTAAAGTTTAAGTGTGGGCTAAAGTTTAAACTAAAATCTAAGCTAAAGCTTTTTAATAAGACCAGGATCGTTAATGAGACGTTAATGAGACCAAGGATAGTCAGGTAATTTAGTTAGTGGTTAGTGTTAAGTAAGGTGTGTAACAAGATGGAGAGCAAATCTAATTCGAAAATCAGAAAAAAAGACTGTATAAAAGCCGCAGATATCCTTATAAAGAATGGACTTATTGTAGATCCTTATGCTGATAAGGAGTTCAAATCGGACATTTTTATAAAAGAAGGTATTATAAGAGAAGTGA
>JACIXO010000075.1 GCA_014360385.1 Actinomycetota bacterium
AGAGAGCCATAGAACTTGCTAAAATCTTCGATGACTACAGGAGCATTCGAAGGGTAGAAATGGAAATTATTTCTGACCTGAGCTTGCTGGAAAATGAAGTAGAAAATATTGACCTTATTGTAAACTGTACCCCGATGGGCATGGATGGTACCCCTAACAAGGAAAAATTACCTATTCCTTCACACTGGAGCCTTAGGGGGAAAACTTTATTCGAAATGGTCTATAATCCGGTGGAAACCAAGTTTTTAAAGAAGGGAATAGAAGATGGCGCTGTAGTAATAAGCGGCATAGATATGCTTATAAATCAGGCTGCATCCTCATTTAAAATATGGTTTGATATAATGCCTGAAACCTCTTGCATAAATGATGTTAAAAGTATTATTTCAAAGATTCAGAAAAATTCAAAATAATCAAGATGGTTCGATCTTTCTGGAATTTTTGCTGGTAATAATAATTATTGCAATTCTTGCAGCAATTGTCATACCCAGCTACACAGCAATGCAAAACAGAAATAAAGAGTATTCCACTGAAGATAAGATGAAACAAGTTGTAACATCTCTAGAAATATACAATTCTGATAACGGTCTTTATCCCCTGACAGAAGACTTTCCTTCTATGCTGATAGAAAGTGGGTATCTAAAAGAAGAACAAGCTAGGGATGCCTGGGGAAATAATTTCCAGTATATATGTGAGGAGGGAAACGTTTATGTACTGAGAAGCTATGGAGCTGATGGCGAAGAAGGGGGAGGTGACGATATTGTGTTCAAAAATGGAAAGATGATAGAGGATGGAGTATATCCAAATAAGTAAAATATTCTTGGTGGGAGACGGCCTCTTTTATGTAATATTTTTGGTATGTGGTTTTATCGCTGGTTATTTTCTGGATACTGCTGCCTCCATATTGGAATACACAAATGAACCCTCCTTGAAATCTTCAAATCCTACACCTTCATACATACATCCTCATGATGTAAAAATTGAAGTTCTAACTTCACTTTTATTGTGTGCAAATTATTTCCATTTCCATCTGGGGATTGGCACTTTAAATGGAATAATATTATCTTTTTTACTTATTGTAATCTCAATTGTTGATTTGGACATAAGGATTATTCCTAATCTCATAATTTTTCCGTTCACAATAATAGGTCTCCTGTTAAATATTATCAGATTTTTTCCCCATTGGTGGAAACCTTTGTCTTTTAGTTTTGGAGCATTTCTTTTTATGCTTATAATTCACTTTATCTATCCTAAAGGAATGGGGATGGGAGATGTTAAACTGGCTCTTATGATTGGCTCTTACCTGACAACATATACTGTAATAGCACTGCCACTTGGTTTTTTAATATTTTCAATATATGGCCTGGTTTTAATCATTATGAGAAAGGCAGGGCTGAAAGATGCAGTTCCTTTTGCTCCTTTTGTATCACTTGGAAGTCTTATAGCTTTATTCTGGGGAGATTATATTTTAAAATGGTATATTAGTTTCTAGCACATTAGTTTTCTAACAAAGTTTCTAGAAAAAAAGGGGGTTTTGACTTTGCGTTATCTTACAGCAGGGGAATCTCATGGAAAAGCCCTTGTGGGAATTATAGATGACTATCCTTCAGGGGTACAAATAAACCTTGATTTTATAAACTACGAGCTATCAAGGAGACAGAAGGGATTTGGTAGAGGAAAGAGAATGTCCATAGAAGAGGATAGAGTCGAAATTTTATCTGGAGTCAGGAAAGGCATGACTATAGGTTCACCAATCTCATTCCTTATTCGTAATAAAGATTGGGAGAACTGGAGAGATATCATGGACATATTACAAGAAAAGAGTCACAAGGATGTTGGTTCGAAAAATGAGGAAAAGCTCTTACTTAGCCCAAGGCCTGGGCATGCGGATTTTTCTGGATTTCTGAAATACAGGCTAAAGACCCTAAGAGATGTCATCGAAAGAAGCAGTGCAAGAGAAACTGCAGCAAGAGTATGTATAGGCGCATTTGCAAAAACTGCCCTTAATTTATTTGGTATAAAAGTAATAAGCTATGTAACCCGTATAGGAAGAGTAGGTCTTGATAAGGAAGTTAGTATAACAAAGGATTGTATAGAAGATCTTATAAAAGAAATAGAAGAGTCGGAACTAAGATGTCCTGATACTTCTGCTACTATGGAAATGAAGGAAGAAATAACAAAGGCCATGGAAAATGGGGATACTGTGGGAGGTAGTTTTCGAGTAATAGCTGTAAATGTCCCTCCTGGTCTTGGTTCATATACCCAGTGGGACAAGAGACTTGATGCAAGAATTGCTTTTTCCTTTATGAGTATTCCTGCTATAAAGGCGGTTGAAATTGGTCAGGGTTTTAATGCTTCTTATTATACCGGCAAGGAATATCATGATGAAATTTATTACAGCCCAGAAGCCGGGTTCTTCAGGAAGACAAATAGAGCCGGGGGAATAGAAGGAGGGATAACAAATGGGGAGCCTGTAGTTGTGGGTGCAGTGATGAAGCCTATCCCCACAACTAAAGATGGCTTGAAAACCGTAAACATTAAAACCAAAAAGCCAGAATTAAGTTTAAAGGAGAGAGCAGATGTGTGTGCTGTTCCCAGTGCAAGCGTAATTGGAGAAGCTATGCTTTCCATAGAGATATTCAATGCAATTCAGGAAAAATTTGGCAGGGACAATATAAATGAGATGATAGAAAACTATAACAATTTCAAAAAATATCTTAAAACAGTGTAAAGAGTAAACGTAAATTTGTAAGCAATTATCAAGCGAATGAAGATAAGAAATTTATCCTTAATAGGGTTTATGGGCTCAGGCAAAACCACAGTAGGCAGTATTCTTTCTAAAAGGACCGGTTTTTTATTTGTGGATATAGATGAAGTAATAGAATGGATTGAGGGGAGAACTGTAGGAGAAATTTTTGACACCTGTGGAGAAGAATATTTTAGAAATCTGGAAGCCAGGATTGTAAAAAAAATATACAATAACCAGAATTGTGTGTTTGCCTGTGGGGGCGGTGTAATAAAGAGAAAAGAAAACATAAATGTTATAAAGAAGAATAGTTTTGTAGTATATTTGTATGTCTCTCCTCCAGTTGCTTACAAAAGGTTGGAGAAAGAAGAAACAAGACCTCTTCTTAGAGTCGATGACAGAAAGAAAGCTATAGAAACAATTCTTAAAGAAAGAGAAAGACTTTATAAAAGCTGTGCTGATTTGATAGTAGATACGGACAACAAAGAACCCGAACAGATTGCGGACGAGATACTCCAGATATTGCAAAATATTAAGGGTTTCAAATAATCTCTAACAGATTAAAGGAAATAGATATGAGAGTAATAAATGTTAAAACCAGATTAAGAAAATATCCCATTTTGATTGAATCTGGTATAACAGAAGACTTTGTAGATCATCTGAAGAAGAATTTTTCTGGTTTTAATAAAGTTGTAGTTATTACGAACAACAAGGTTTTCGCAATACATGGCCAGAGGTTAAAAGAACTTTTGGATAAAGGAAAACTAGAAAGCTATATTGTAGTTTTAGAAGATGGAGAGGAGTTTAAGAACCTTGAGAGTGCTGACTATATCTACAAAAAGCTAATTGATTTTAATATTCATCGAAATGATATTGTAGTAGCTTTTGGAGGTGGCGTAATAGGTGACCTGGGAGGTTTTGTAGCTTCTACATTTCACAGGGGAGTTAGACTTGTGCAGTATCCCACGACGATAATAGGACAGGTAGACAGCAGTATCGGGGGAAAGGTTGTAGTGAATTATAACTCTATTAAAAATGTGATTGGAAATTTTTATCAACCTCATATGATTATAATTGATCCTCTTCTTATCACGACGCTGGAAGAAAGAGAAATCATAAATGGACTGGCTGAAATAGTAAAATATGGAATAGTGTTCGATAGAAAGATTCTTAAAATTCTGGAAGAGAATGTAGACGAAGGAAATGACAGTAGACTGTTTGAGTTGATAAAAAAGAGTGTTTTTGAAGAAATAATTTACAGATGCTGTCACATAAAATCCGTGGTGGTTGAGAAAGATGAGTTTGATTTAGGTTATAGAAACTTGCTTAATTTTGGACATACAATAGGCCACTGCATCGAAAAGGCAGCAAAACTTGAAGAGATAAACCATGGACAAGCAGTAAGTATGGGAATGATAGTAGCGATAGATATTTCTGTAGAACTTAATCTTGTTAAAAAAGACTTTAAAGACATGATTATAAAGCTGTATAGGAAATTAAAGCTTCCTTACATTATTCCACAGCTAAATATAACTGATATCATAGGTGGTTTAAAATACGACAAAAAGTTTACGTCAACAAGGAACAAATTTATTCTCCTTAAAGGGATAAATAAACCTGTTTTTTACTACAATGTAAGCCAGGATATAGTGGAAAGGTGCATTAGCAAAAATATGGAGCAGGCATAGTTAATCTTAAAGCTGGCTTTTGAATCATGTGTTAAATTTGGTGATGGGACCAACCTAGAAGTTAATATTAACAGTTTTTCACATGATTATTAGCATAATTTTTTAACAGGAGATGACATGAAAAAAATAATTATAATAAATGGGCCAAATCTAAACCTTCTTGGTTTCAGAGAAAAGGAAATATATGGAGATGAAAGTTTTGAGGATATGTATAAAGAGTTAAAAAAACTAGCACAGGATAAAGAGGTAGAGCTACTGTATTTTCAGTCCAATGATGAAGGTGAAATACTTGACAGGATTCACCAATGTATTGGAGAGGTCGACTTAATTATAATTAATCCAGGAGCTCTCACTCATTATAGTTATAGTCTTCATGATGCCATACTGGCTGTAAAGATACCTGTTATAGAGGTTCACATCTCAAACATATTTAAAAGGGAAGACTGGAGAAGAAAATCTGTAGTATCTCCTGCAGTTCTGGGAGTCATAAGTGGTTTTGGACTGGAGAGTTACAGATTAGCTTTGTTATATGCTCTGGATTACATTAAGGGCTGTAAAAAATAAATCTAAATGGATAGAAAATATCATGCTAAGGGTTTTAGAGCAGCAAAATGTAAATTTTAGAATAAGAAGATGTTAAATAAGAAGATGTTTATATAGAGAAAACAAAAAATGAAGAGTACAACAAATACAAAAAAATACTTTTATCTAAGATTAAAAAGACTTAAAAGAATTCTGGAGGATAAAAATATTCCATGCATGGTGATTTTAAAAGATGAGAATATATTTTATTTGACCGGATTTTATGGAAAAGACTCTGATAGTCTCTTTTGTATTGTAAATGGTGATTTGTATCTTCTTGTTCATAATATATACTATGAACAAGCTCGAAACTCTATTTGTCTGGATGGAGTAAATATCATAAGATATTCCTTCTCGAAGTATGAAGAACTTTCGAAACTTTTAGGGAATTATTCATTGCCCCTGGTTGGAGCTGAATCTAACAACATAAGTCATTCTGATTTTTTAACCCTTGAAGATAAACTTAAAAAGCAAAATAAGAAACTTGTAGGAGTAGAAGATATTGTGGAAGATATGAGAATGATTAAGGATGATTTGGAAATAGAGAGAATAGAAAATGCGTGTAAAATTACAGATAGTGTTTTTTCCAGTATCATAAATTCAAAACTTTCCAATATAAGAAATCTTTCTGAGATTGAATTAAAACTAGAGATAGAGAAGGAAATAATTAGTAAAGGTGGAGATGGGTCTTCATTTGATACAATAGTCGCAAATGGCATCAATTCTTCAAAGCCCCATCACATCACTGAAAGAAAAAAAGTTGAAGACGGACTTCTTCTCATTGATTTTGGTTGTATTTACAATAATTATTGTTCTGACATTACTAGAACAATAATTATTGGTAAGTCCGGGCAAAAAGATAAAGAAAAAAGGTTAAAAGAAATTTATGACATAGTACTTCAGTCTCAGCTTTGTGCTATAGAGAGTTGTAGGGAGGGAATATCTTGTGCAGAACTTGACAGGATATCTAGAGATTTTATTAAAAAGAATGGTTATGATGCCTATTTTCTTCATAGCCTGGGACATGGGGTAGGAATTGAAATTCATGAAAAACCTACAGTGAGTTTGCATAACAATCTTGTTCTTAGAGAAAATATGGTGATAACTATAGAGCCGGCAGTATATCTTGAAGGCATTGGTGGTATAAGAATTGAAGACATGGTTCAGGTAAAGAAAGATGGCTGTAGAGTACTGTATACTTCAAGCAAATCTCTTTTAGTTTTTAGCTAAAGAAGAGAATTTAGATAGGAAGGAGAAAAGTCTATGATGATCAGCACCAATGACTTTAAGAATGGTATGACTATTGATTACGAAGGTCAGCTTTACGAAGTACTGTATTTTCAGCATGTTAAGCCAGGTAAGGGACAGGCATTTGTTAGAACAAAGCTAAGAAATTTGTATACGGGGGCAATAATTGATAAGACATTCAGAGCAGGAGAAAAAGTTGAGCAGGCTATTCTTGATACTAAAAGAATGCAAT
>JACIXO010000076.1 GCA_014360385.1 Actinomycetota bacterium
GTTGCTCTTCCTTCTTCCCACGGTTAACGCCGGGTTCTCCCTGAAAGAGACGTATTCCCTAAGGCCATATATGAACGAACACTGGGAGAATGCTTTAACATGGCTTAGAGAAAACTCCAACCAGAATGACATCGTTTTGGCTTGGTGGGACTACGGGCACTGGGTAACTTACTATGGAAGAAGAAGTCCAGTAGCCCAGGGAAGTGCAGATTCCAGTGTAGCACTCTACTATCTCGGTAAGCTTGATGAGAATTGGGCCATGAGCTTAGGTGTTGATTACGTTGTTGTAAGTTACTATGATTTTCTAAAGTTTGGAGCCATAGTTGAGACTGCAAAGATGCACTCGAAGTACAATATAACTGAGAATTATGGCCTCATTGTTTTGCCGCTTACTTCCAAGCTTGGAGCTTTGGTTTTCCAGAGGGGCGATTATAGGATAATAGCTAAGCCCGGGGAGATTTGGAATGTGATAGTGGATCTTAATGGGCAAGTAATAGCACCGAAGGAACTTTATGTTGAGTATCAAGGGAAGGTAATAAAGCCAGAGCTTTCGGCCTCAAACACAAACACCTACCTTTACATAAACCTCAACTATGGGTACGCAATATTCATGAACGAAGAAGCTTTCAATACCACCTTGGCGAAGCTTTTCATAAAGCCTGAAGAACCATACGAGCTTGTCTACTCTGATGGTGGCTTAATAAAAATCCTGAAGCTTAAGCATCCTAACGTTAGAGTGGAGAATACAAATGGCAAGGTAATCTTCCACTTTGAGAACGCAACCGGAACCGGATTAGGAATATGGGGATTCTTGGACAATGGAACCAAGGTCTTCGAAAAGTGGTATGACGTGAAGGGGAAGGAGGAGTTTGAGCTTCCCAAAGAGGTCAATGGAACGGTTATACGGTACACCTACGCCGTGGGCAAGAAAATCGTTGACAGAGGGATATTTAGGCAGGGATGAGATAAAGAAAAAATACTTGCCGAAATGTTAATAAATTATGAAATTAGACACATATTAGAGGACTCAAAACAGGGAAACTCCAATAAATTGACCTGGAGGCCGTTTAGATGAATAAAATAAAAAAGCTTGATCCCTCGGAGTTTATGATACTACTCCCAAAGAAAAACGAAAATGGTGGATCCCAATGGATAACAGAACCCTAATAGTGATTCCCGCATACAATGAGGAACTAACTATTGGTTCGGTTGTAGCTTTAGCTAAAAAGTATGGTGATGTTCTGGTAGTTGATGATGGTTCTTTTGATAGAACTTCTGAAATAGCTAAGGAAGTGGGGGCTATTGTAATACGACACGAGAGAAACGTGGGCAAGGGGCAGGCCCTTAAGACGGGTTTTGAATATGCCCTTAGCAGGGGATACGATTTTGTAGTAACTTTAGATGCCGACGGCCAGCACAACCCTGATGAAATACCCTTTCTCCTCGAGCCTACAATTAAAGGCGAGGCAGACTTAGTTATAGGTTCGAGGTACTTAAACGAGAGTAAAAAGAAAATTCCAGTTTATAGAAGGTTTGGATTGTGGGTGTTGAATAAGAGCACTAAAGCTGTAGCAGGTGTTGACGTAGATTCTCAAAGCGGTTTCAGAGCTATAAACAGAAAAGCTTTGGAGAAGCTAAATTTAAATAGCACCGATTACTCGGTGGAGACTGATATGATAGTGAAGGCCCGAGAAGAAGGACTCAAAATTAAGGAGGTTCCAATAAGTGTTCGCTATGATGTGCCAAAGAAACACAAGAAAAACCCTGTTTCTCACGGCCTTAGTGTTTTAGCAAGCATTTTGAGCTTTATAGGCTATAAGAGACCTTTACTGTTGTTTGGAAGCTTGAGCATGATATCGTTTATTGTTGCCGGAATTTTAGGGTATTTAGCTTTGGAGCCGTATTACAGGGGAGGAAATGTTTATTTAACTCAAGCTATAGGTGCAGGGATTTTTGTGATTATTGGAATTCAGTTGTTCATTGCTGGGTTGATGCTAAACGTGTTGGCAAAGATGGTGAGGGAGTGATTAAAAAGGAGTTGAAAAATAGGGGGAGAGAAAGTTAATACTGCTCAAGCTTGGATCAACGGGACGCTCATAAGGTACACCTACGCCGTGAAATTCAAAAAAGTTTAAAAGAAAACTTGCTTAGAAGTTGGGATTACCTATAGAGTGTTAAAATACACTATGAATAGAAACTGATGGGGAGGTACAATGAAAGAAATAAAAATAGCCGTAGTTGGATTACGTAAAGCCGGCTTGTTAATATGATCCCTTGAACTAATGGATTTAGACTAAAATTGTCAAAATGGAGTGTCAAAAATGAAGCTCTCTAAAAAGGCAAGCGTAATTATAGTAACATATAATCATGCTAGATATATGAGGGATCTTCTATTATCTGTTATTGCTAATGATCCTTTAGAAGTTATTGTGGTAGATAATGGATCTTCAGATGGAACTGTTGAAATCGTGAAGCAATTTCCAGAGGTAAAGCTGATTAAATCTCCTAAAAATTTAGGTTATGGGGGAGGAAATAATCTGGGCGTTAGGCATGCTAAAGGAGAATATGTGGTTATTTTAAATCCTGACACGAAAGTTGAGAAAAATTGGCTTGAAGAACTCCTAAAACCTTTAGAAAAAGAAGAAAAGTTGATCACGACGCCTAAGATCTTACTTTATGATGGTTCTAAAATAAATACTTGTGGCAATATAGTACATTTCACTGGGCTGGCTTTTACAAGAGGATTTAATGAGGATCCAAAAAAATTTGAAACGCCTGAATACTTGAACGGCTTGTCAGGAGCCTGCTTTGCTATAAAAAGAGATAACTATCTAGAGATTGGAGGATTTGATGAGAATTTTTTTGCGTATATGGAAGATACTGAATTCTCTTGGAGAGCTCATGCTAAGGGTTTTAGGATTTTATATGTACCAACATCAATTGTCTATCATGATTATGATCTGGAAGTTCCCTCAAAGAAGATATATCATTTAGAAAAAGGCAGATATGTAATTTTGAGAAAATACTTTGGTTTTAAAGAATATGTGCTCCTTTTCCCTTCGTTAATAATGACTGAAATACTGAGTTGGGGATATTCGATATTAAATGGAATTGAGGGTATTAAATGTAAGATTAAAGGTACAAAAGATGGAATTACAACAAAAGTTGAAAAAATGAATTGTGATAGAAAAAAACTATTGAAGAATTTGGACTGGAAGATTCCCGAGGAACAGTTAAGCTACAATGTTGCTGATAAAGTTATAAAGAAAATAGCAAACTCTATTTACTGGGTCAACTATAAGGTGGTGGTTAAATGATTTTAAATTTATGTCCGTATTGGGTCTATCCTCCAACAGGTGGAGGTCCACTTAGAGTTTATAACTTAAATAAATATATATCCGATAAAATACCAATTAATCAGTTTTCATTTCGGCCAACTTATATAATGAAAAAAAGGGGGATGAACATACTGTCTTCAAATGTAGTAAAAATAAAAGAATCTTATACTGAATATAGGTTGTCAAATCCATTAGTTCTTCTATCGTCTTTTTTACTCTATAAGCTTTCTTTGCCTCCCGATTTTCTACTTTCTCGCTTTTCGAATTTATTAAGAAATAAAGCTTTATATGACTCTCTAGTCGCTGCGGACATTATTCAGGTAGAACACCCATGGTTATTTGATTTTGCTGAGAAAAAAGCTAAGGATTCATTATTAGTTTTATCGTCACATAATTGTGAATTTGTGTTATTTAAAAAGTACATAAATAGAAGATCCATAAATAGATTAGTGGAAAATGCACTTTGGGAGCTGGAAAAAAGGAGTGTTGAGAATGCTGATGTAGTTTTTGTGGTTTCAGAGGATGATCTAAAAAGCTTTCGTGAGGTTCTAAACGTTAAGAGGAAGCGAAATGTGTTTATAATTCCGAATGGAGTAGACAGCAATAAATTAAAAAAGGTTAGTAAAGACGAAAGAAAACAAGCAAAAAAGCAGTTGGGATTTTATGATAAAAAAGTAATACTATTTACTGGCAGTATTCATCCCCCTAACTTAGAGGCTGTTAAGATTATAGAAGAAAGAATAGCTAGGGATTTTAGAACTAATGATATTGTCTTTTTAGTTGTAGGTTCTGTGGGAGAAAAATTCAAAACTCATGACAATATTATTTTTACTGGATATGTGGAAGATATTGAGCCTTATATTAAAGCTGCAGACTTGGCAATAAACCCGGTTATTACTGGAAGTGGAACAAACCTAAAAATGTTAGAGTATATGGCTTACGGGTTGCCTGTCGTGACAACGAAGGTTGGAGCTAGAGGTCTCGGAATTAAAAATAAAGAACAAGCAGTAATTGCAGATATTCCTGATTTCAGCTACTGGATTAGAGAACTGCTGGATAATGAGGAGCTATATTTGAAATTATCAAACAATGCAAGGCAGTTTGTAGAGGAAAGATACGATTGGAGAATTATAGCAAACAAAGTTGTTGAAATTTACAAGAACTTCTTATAGGAGGTAATTTGTATGAGTTTAAGAATTTGCTTAGTCGGGGATATAAGCGGTAATATAGATGAAGGCATGAAAAAAATTACTTATAATATCTATAAAGGATTGTCAGAAAATCATGAAGTCATGATAATAAAACCATCTGAAATACCTTTCAAAAAGAAAGAAATAGCAGATTTCAAGCCAGATATTATCCATTATATACCTGGTCCGTCTATTTTATCATTCGCTTTGTTAAAATTAGCAAAATTAGGGCTTAGTTATACGAAAACTGTTATTACTGCAACACATCCTCAACACTTGGTTCCTAAGAGAGTATTATCCATACTCAAACCAGATTTAGTGTTAGCTCAGGCTTACGACATGGAGGCATTATTTAGAAAACTCAACATAAGAACTGAGCTTTATCCGAATGGGGTAGATATAAAAAAATTCAAACCAGTTGACGAAAGAACAAAAATGGAACTACGAGAGAAATATGGAATTGATAAAGATAAATTTGTCGTGCTTCATGTCGGAAATCTGAGGGCTGGAAGAAATTTGGATTTCTTAAAAATATTAAAGCAAGATGATGATATGCAAGTTGTTGTGGTGGCTAGTACTACAATAAGGAAAGATATTAAAATTTATAATAACCTTATAGATTCAAGAATAAAAATAATTGATTATTATGTAGAAGATATAGAAAATATTTACAATCTTTCAGATGTTTACGTTTTTCCCGTTACTAGGAGGCCATACGCTGTAGAGGTCCCTCTATCTGTCATGGAAGCTATGGCTTGCAACTTACCAGTCATTTCAACGAGATTTGCTGGTTTGCCCACATTTTTTCCAGAAGGCGATGGTTTAATATATATCAATACTGAGAATGACATTATAAGAAGCTTATATTTTATAAAAGATAGGATTCTAGAGAACAACTTAAAAATAAGAACAAGAAAAAAAGTATTGCCCTATTCTTGGGATAAACTATTAAAAAAACTAGAGCTGATATATTTTAAACTGATTGAAGCAGGTGGTGATGGTTATAGAACTACTTAAAATATTAGCATGTCCCAAATGCAGAAGTCCCGTGGAAGTAAAGAATATGGAGAAAATTGTGTGTCCTACTTGTAGTAGCACTTATAATATTATTGATGATATACCAGTACTACTTATACATGAAAAACTAACAGATTTTAAAAGAAAAGAAAGCGAATTTCACTCAAAAATTGCAAAAGAAGCTGATGATGCTCATCACCTAAACTCTTTAAGGGTCAAATATTTGCATGATGATTTTTTGGATCCTATAAGAAAAAGGCTTTAGCAGAGATGATCTAATTAGATTAGCGCGTAGTTGTGGATTCGAGATAATATCAATAGATCCATCTTGGAAGTGGAATATGACGCTAAAAAATAGAAAATAGTTAAGAATAGAATAGTTTATGGAGGTGGTTTAATTGGCTCTATTGATCAGCTTTATAGGTTTGGATGGAAGTGGTAAAAGCACTCTATCCAAATGGTTATTGAAAATTTTAAAAGAAGAATTTAATTTGGAATGTAGATATTCTTGGGTAAAATTCGGAACAACATTTTTAGGACTTAACAGAATATTTGCCAAAAAATATAATAAAAAATTATATAAAAAGAGAGACAACCCATATAAGTTTTTAGGAAACAAGTTACTTCGAAATTTGTACTTGATATATTTACTTTTCGAACATTGGTTACAACTAATATTTAGTGTTAGAATACCGCTTATGTTTGGTAAAACAGTAGTATGCGACAGGTATTATTATGACAGTATTGTAGATTTAGTAGTTAATTTTGATCTCGATTATTCGAAAGCTAAGAAACTTATCAAATTACTTATTGGCGCTCCAAAACCTGATTTAACAATATATTTGGATGTTGATGAATATACCGCATATAATCGCAAAAGTGATATATATAATATAAACTATCTCAAAATGAAAAGGGAA
>JACIXO010000077.1 GCA_014360385.1 Actinomycetota bacterium
ACTTAGGTTAAAATGATTATTAAAAACAAGGTTATAAAATTATTAGTGACTGACGTAGACGGAACTCTTCTGGATAGTAATTCCAGCCTTCCAGTTCTAAATAAAAAGGCAATTTTAGCATGCAAAAATAGTGGTATTGAAGTAATTCTTGCTACTGGTAAGTCAATTGATTCCATAACTCATATTATCAATTTACTTGACCTTAAATTACCTCAAATTACCTTCAATGGTGCAGTAATAGTCAATAGCGAGAGAAAGATTATTCGGTCAGTGAAGATAAGACCAGACCTTTATTTCGAAGTTATTCAGACAATAAAAGAAAAAGGTTATGAGCCGCTTATTTCTATAGAGAATGGTAAGATATTCTACGAAAGCTATCATCCTAACATGGAAAATATAGTAAGGGTTGGGGAAAAACTGTTAAAGGTAGATAACCTAGAAACTCCTCATTTTTCCAGAAATTGTGTAAGTATTAGCGTTCCCATAAAAGAGACAGATCCCCTTGATAGGTTCTTAAGAGATAGATTTTCTGGAAGGCTTCAGATTTTAAGGTCAGGGGAATATTTTTTTGATATATTAAGCCTTGATGCAGGTAAAGGAAATGCACTGTTATATCTTGCCAGAATTCTTGGCGTGCGTAAAGAAGAAATAGTTGTGTTCGGGGATAGTTATAATGACCTTAGCATGTTTAGAGAAGCTGGACTTAGAATTGCTGTAAAAAATTCTTATCCTGGGGTTCTGAAAGAGGCTGATATTATAACTGAAGAAAATTATAATTGTGGACTTGCAAAAGCAATATTCAGATATGTGCTTGATTCAGAGCCTGTGAAGCCGTAACAAAGCCTCTTAGTGCCTCTTAATGGGAATAAGATTCGTATTTGTCTCTTCAATAAGTGATTAAGCTAAGAGCAGCAAAAGATTTTTTGAAACCTTTTGAAAGTAACTCGGATGTGATAAACTTAGACTTGGATGTTGTTACTTTTATTATAAAATGATATAGAATTAAAATTAGTTTATTGTTGCTGGTTTAGCTAAAGTATAATTGTTGTAAAATTATTGCAGTTTAAGCTAATTTAAGCCTCTCTGAAATACAATCAAAGTTAAACGTAAATAGGATGGATGATGTGCGATAATGTGTGCTATTGAAAATACTGTGACTTTAACAAAAAAAGTCACTATAGCTCCTTCCAAGGCTATAACAAGGGACTCTTTTGTCCAGAAGCTTAAAGAGATTGCGTCCAATCTTCTTGCTTTTTTAAAGGAGAATGGCTGCAAGAAGCTCGGTCATTTAAAGTTTATTGTCACCACTGACGGAGAAGATTACCTTCAACTAGGAACTTCGGACATGGAAAAAGAGGTAGTTGCGGAGGGGGTACTCAAAAGCTCTTTCGCGAAGGTGAGATTTACTTTGAACATAATAGAGTTTGGAGTTCCCAGAGAGGAAATAAACAGTAAAGTTGATCAGGAAATAAGAAATATGGAAGAGTATTTTAGCATCTAAGCTTGTTTTAGTATCTAAGCTGTTTTTTCTATGTTCCAGCAAAGAAAATTTAAGGAA
The DNA here is from genome assembly GCA_014360385.1 of Actinomycetota bacterium. Lineage (GTDB taxonomy): Bacteria > Actinomycetota > Humimicrobiia > Humimicrobiales > Humimicrobiaceae > JACIXO01. The sequence continues at coordinate 1,559 of JACIXO010000077.1, forward strand.
ATTAAAATTAAATTCACCCAAGGTCCTGAATGGACACGAGGTAAGCTAACTACTTTGTTATCTATTCTGGTATTTTTTATACTTATTACTACATTTTCTATATCCTGCTCGGTACAGCGTCCTTCAGAAGCTTCCTTGTCAGAAACTAGTACAGAGCCAGCCACTACTACAGCTGGTAGTCAGGGATTTATGGAAATGTCAGTAGATGATGTATATAGTGCTATCAAAGGTGAAGAGGATTATTTTATCCTGGATGTAAGAACCAGGGATGAATTTGAGGCGGCTCACATTGGAGGAGCTAAACTTATTCCTGTCTCAGAGCTCGAAAACAGGCTTGACGAAATACCTGAAGGGAAGCCCATAATAGTCTACTGTAGGAGCGGGAATAGAAGTGCACAGGCAGCAACCATTCTTGTTCAAAATGGTTTTAAAGAAGTTTACAATATGAGGGGTGGTATATCTGCCTGGATCTCCAAAGGCTATCCTGTAGTTAAGTAGAATAGATTTATCTATGTCGTCTATTAAAAAGTGGAGTTAAACGTGTTAATAATTTAAGCTGGATCATAAAATTATTATGAGTTTTGATATAATATTTTACTTTTCTAATGTTTCTGATTATTAAATTGTTGGCCATGAGGTGAGGAAAAGTATGGAGAATATTATCGACATAGTTTACAAGGCTCTGGAGGATGGCAATGGTATTTTACGCCTTAAGCCAGCTTGGGTGGCTAGAGATTTTCTTCCACCTGGTATGAGGCTAGGTCTTAAAGAGAGCGAGTATAATGTTGGTGAACGTGGATGGATATCTGAAAGATGGCTTGCCTCAACTACTAAGGCAGATAACCTGGTTGGTCCTCCTGATGAAGGTCTTAGTTACATTAACTTGGATGATCGAGCAAAGATTACCTTGAAAGAGGCGGTGGAGGTTGCTGGCGATCTTATAATGGGAAAAGAATATGCTAAGACTCATAAAGGGCTTGGAAGGCTTGCCAAGATATATGATTTTGCTGCAAGAATACCTTATCATATCCATCAGATGGAAAAAGATGCCAGACTTGTTGGGAGAAATCCAAAAGAAGAGGCTTATTATTTTCCTGAAGGTGTAGATTTAGGTCCCCATCCTGAAACTTTTTTTGGAGTCCATCCATATATAGCTCGTGAAAAAAAATATGACATATTGCTTCCTTACCTTGAAGAGTGGAATAGCGACTTAATACTTAAACATTCAAGAGCATACCTTAATGTTCCTGGAGAAGGTTTTCATTTGCCAGCAGGTGTACTTCATGCGCCAGGCACTGCTCTAACTATTGAGCTTCAGGAAGACTCTGATGTTTTTGCTATGCTTCAGGCTTTAGTTGCAGGGAAGATAATCTCTAAAGAACTATTGTTTAAAGATGTAAGAAAAGAAGACAGAGAAAAATATGGAGAGAAAGTTATTCTGGATCAGATAAACTGGGAGATAAGTGCAGATCCTTTCTTTTATGAAAACCGTCATCTAACTCCAATATTGATTGAAGAAACAAGGCAGGATGGAGGAGAAGAGTACTGGATTTATTACAATACTACTAAGTTCAGTGGCAAAAAACTAGTCGTAAAGCCTGGCTCCACCTTTATAAGTATGGATAATGGTGTTTATAACATCCTTGTCTGGAAAGGAAAAGGTAAGTTCGATGGACATTATATTGAAGCAGGTAACTTTGAGTGTGATGAGCTTCTTGTCTCTTATGAGAGGGCAATAAAACCAATAAAGATAGAGAATACAGGAAAAGAGGAGCTTCAAATAATAAAATTCTTTGGCCCAGACATTAATCCTGATGTACCTATGATAAGGGGTATAGAATCTAAAGTTCTGGGTGTTTTCTAAGGCTACTATTTTGTTTTTCTTTTTTGATATTTTAATGATTATTAAGCATGTGGATGTAACAAAAAACACAATATGGGAGGTTGCGATATGGTAATAAAAACATCAATAGGTGCTTGGGCTTATATATGGGGTGGGTATAAAGAGGATCCCATTCCTTTAAAAACAGTTGTAGAAAAACTTTCTGGCCTTGGCTTTGATGGGGTTGAATTAGCTGCCTTTCCACCTCATATGGAACCAAACACAAAGGAGAAACGAAAAGAAATTAAAAAAATGCTGGATGATTATGGCCTTAAGGTTTCTGGACTGGCTGCACCATTTCCTTCACCTTCTACTTCCAGTACTGAAGATTATCTTAAGGCAGTTAAGGATAACCTTGAGGTCTGCAAGGACTTAGATATTCCAAAACTCAGAGTTGACACGGTAGATCCTCCTACAAAAATTCCTAGTGGGATGGACTATGAAACTTGCATAACTTAATTTCATAAGAATAAGAAAGTAGCAATGGACAAATTTACAAGAAAATTAAACATAACTAATCTAACTTATAAATGGAGTTTAAATTGGAGTCAAAAGAATATTATAATCTAATTACATGTTTACCAGAGGAAATATTAGGAAAGGATTATATTGTGGCTACTTATTTCTATCGCTCTACATCCGAAATTGATCCTTTTGAAAAAGCAAAAACATTCGCTATTGGACAAACTCTGGGGACTTGGGTGCCTGTACCTGGTTTAACTCGAGATCTATACAAGAAATATGGTGGAAGACTTGTCAGTATTTATGATATACCACCTGTAGAACTTACTAAAGATATACCACCAGAGACATTTCATATAATTCAAATTGCCTTTCCAGATTCAAATTTCAGCCCTCAATTGCCAATCCTATTAACTACACTTCTGGGAAATGATGTATCAACTTCTGCCCAACTTAAACTACTAGATATAACATTTTCAAAAAAGTTCCTAATGCATTTTAAAGGACCAAAGTTTGGAGTAGATGGAGTTTATAAACTTCTTGGTATAAAAAGAAGACCAATAGTTCTTAATATGATAAAACCATGTCTAGGATATACACCTGAAGAAGGAGCTGAAATATTTAAAGCAGTAGCTATGGGAGGAGTTGATATAATTAAAGACGATGAATTACTTAGCGATACAGAATATAATCCAATAGAAAAAAGAGTTAAGCTTTACAAAAAAGTAGCTATGGATGTACAAAACGAGACAGGACATCTTACAAGATATTGCGTTAATATAACCGATAGGCCCGATAGAATGATTGAACACGCACATAGAGCTGTAGAAGCTGGAGCAGACTTTTTGATGGTTAATTTTCTAACTACGGGTATAAGTTCCTTGCAAATTTTGGCAGAAGATGATTCTATAAATATACCTATACTTGCACACTATGCAACAGCTGGTTCACTAACAGAATCGCCCTTTACAGGGATTTCTACTCCATTATTGCTTGGTAAACTTTCTAGAATTGCAGGTGCTGATATGTGTATGTTTAGCTCACCATACAGTACATATCCGTTTCTTAGAAGAAAATATATCCAAATTGCTGATACTCAAAAAAAACCTTTATATAATATTCTTCCAACATTACCAACTGTTGGAGGTGGAGTTCACCCAAATTCTGCTGCCCAGATTGTTAAAGATTTGGGCAAAGAAGTCGTTCTAGCTACTGGTGGTGCAATTATTGGCCATCCACTTGGTCCCACTGAAGGAGCAAGGTCTATGATGCAAGCTGTAGAAGCTTTAGCACAGGATCTTGATTTATATGAAGTCGCTAACAATAGTGGCTACGAGGCACTTAAAATTTCTTTAGAGAAATGGAAATAGAAAGGTTTTTTTAAACTATGACGTTCTTTAGAAAAATGGTAGTAGGCTCAAATTGGAAAATTTACATAACCTCTCAAAATGACGCCTATTCTTATATGAAAGTCCTAAATGAAAACCTGAAACCATTTAATACAAATTTAATTGATGTTTATATTTTACCAGATTTTATAAATTTAGAAGTCGTAAGGCATAATATTAAATCACCAATTTTTTTGGTGCTCATGATATTTTCTGGGAAGATATGGGACCTTATACTGGAGAAGTTTCTCCCCTAGCACTATTCTCTATCGGAGGAAAATTTGTCATGGTAGGACACTTCGAAAGAAGATTATATTTTGGTGAAACAGATGACACTATCAACAAAAAGATTTTAGCCTGCTACCGCAATGACATTATACCATTGCTACTTATAGGAGAAACACTTGAGGGAAGGAATAATAATGAAACTGAAAAGATTCTCCTAAAACAATTAAAAACCTCTTTAAAAGGTATACCTCCAGATTTCTAAACAAAACTAGTAATCGTTTATGAACCAAGATGGGCGATTGGGAAAGAAGAAGCAGCTTCACCACAAATAATCGAATATTCTCACAAGTTAATACGCAAATTTATCTCTGAAATATACGATCATACTATTTCAAATCTTACAAGGATCATATATGGTGGTAGTGTAAATATTAATAATGCAAAAAAATAATAACTATTCCTGACGTTGATGGACTTGCAATCACTAGGGCTTCTCTAGATCCTCTTCTATTTATTAAATTTATAAATTTTGTTGATTCCTAAGCTAAGAGAAGATTTTCTAGAGATTAAGTTATAATTTTTTTCCAAAACAAGTAATTTCGCAAACTTTCCCAAAAAACTTTGTTCAAGAAATTACCTAATAAATGATTTTTCTAAACATACACCATTTGTTAATTTTCTAATGCTTCTATCTTTCTAACCTTATCAACTGTTCCGCCAGTCCGCTCTATTGCCAACCATCCCCTCAAAATTTCCTGGGCCAAAGCCTTTCCTATTATTAAAGAACCCATGGTAAGGATCTGACAGTCATTTGAAAGAATAGATCTCCCGACTTCCGCATTTTCTTCGAATAATTATACAAAATAGAGAAAAAATAAGCACAAATTTTTAAATAT
>JACIXO010000078.1 GCA_014360385.1 Actinomycetota bacterium
TTAAAGAGGCTATAGCTGAAAACCAGCTACTTATGAAGTGGCATGCGCAAAGAGGTATACCTGTAGAGGTAAACGAGTCTCACCACTGGAGTTTAAGGTATGCACCTGATTCTGTAGCAGTAGCCTCTGCATATCTTGCTGCATACAATGCGAAGAAAATGGGGGTGAAAGTATATGTTTCCCAATATATGTTTAATACACCTCCTGAGACCTCTTTCGTGATGGATCTTGCGAAGATGCTTGCAAAGATAGAGCTTATCGAGTCGCTTCATGACGAAAATTTTGTTTCTGTAAGACAGACAAGAGCAGGTCTTTTTAGCTTTCCCACAGATCCTGATAGTGCAAAGGGTCAGCTTGCTTCCTCGATTTTTCTTCAGATGCAACTTAGCCCGGAGATAGTCCATGTTGTTGCGTATTGTGAAGCAGACCATGCTGCCCGACCTGAAGATATAATAGAAAGTGCTAAGATTGCAGGTAGGGTAATTGAAAATTGTCTGGCTGGTGTTCCTGATATGAAACTTGATGCCAGGGTTATAGAAAGAAAAGAAAGGCTAATAAAGGATGCAAATCTGATTATACAAAAGATTAGAGAGCTAGACACAGATGGAATATATGAGGACCCACTTATTTCGCCTGAGATAATTTCAAAGGCAATAAAGCTTGGGATACTTGATGCTCCTCATCTTATGGGAGTACAGGCAGCTTGTGGTAAAATAAGAACAAGATTTGTAAGTGGTGCAAATGTGGCTATTGATGATAATGGTAATCCAGTTTCTGAAGAAGAAAGGCTGGCGAGTATACTTACTTAGAGGAAGTTTACTTAGGGGGAGTTAAATAAATGGCTAAAGGTGATATTGTAAGGGGAGGTAATAATATCGGTGGCAGTAATTATAACAGTAATTATGGTAGTAATGATAGTAATCTTATAGACAAGTGCACTGCTAACTATAACAAAGCCAGTTATGCAGGTAGTGAAGACATTATAGCAAAGCTTCCCTTCGGGTTTAGAGATATATTTCCTACTGAAGCCAGCGAGCGAACCAGGATAGAGGAAGTAATAAGAGAAGAGTTTAGGCTTTGGGGTTATGGTGAAGTAAAAACACCTATAGTTGAATATACTAGAAACATCTCTGAGGGCGTAGGGAAAAATTGGGAAAATAAGCTTATTAATTTCTTTGATGTAGATGGAAAGCTTGTGTCTCTTAGAGCCGATATGACAATCCCGATTGCAAGGCTTACGGGTATGAGGATAAGGAAAAGCCAGCTTCCGGTTAGATTTTGTTATTTTGCCAATTGTTTTCGCCAGTCAGAGTTACAAAAAGGGATAAAGAGAGTGTATAACCAGGCAGGCCTTGAGCTTATTGGTTCCTGTGGGTTCATGTCTGATACCGAAGTCATTCTTATTCTTATAAATTTATTAAAGAAGTTAGAGATTTCGGATTACAAAATAGGACTTGGTCACATTGATGTAGTAGAGGGGCTATTTAGTTGGATTGGACTCGATTCCATGGAGAGAGAATATCTAAAAAAGCGTTTAATTTTGAAGGATTTTGTAAGTATAGAGGAATTTTTAAAAACGAAAGACGGAAAGAAAAGTGCTACTTTTTTGGAGTTAATTAAGCCCAGACCGGGCCTTAAAGATACTGAAAATTTAGTTAGCGAAGTAGATGATACAAGAGCTCAGAGTGGGTTTTCTTATGTTAAGAAGGTATATGAGACTCTTAAAGAGCTTGGGTTTTGCGATTTTATCATAATAGATTTTGGTATCTTAAGAGATTTTGAGTATTATACTGGACTCTTGTTTGAAGTTTATTCGCTTGGGGTTATAGATATACTGGGTAGTGGTGGGAGGTATGATGGTCTTATAAAGAAATTTGGTCTGGATACCCCGGCTACTGGTTTTGCTCTTGATATCGATCTTCTCCACAAATCTATTAGTAACTGTAAACTTTCTACATTTAAAAATGAAAGAAAGCTTCTTGTTTTTAGTGAGAGTGAAAACTACCCTGAAGTAGTCAGAATTTCCGAGAATATTCGTAAAGAGGGTGTCTGTGTGGAGTTAGTATTTAGCCATGATATTGGACTTCAAAAGTTTAGAGAGGTTGAAGATGTAGTTACCGATGTAAGTAAGGTGGCTTTAAGGAAAAATTATAAGTTTGCAGCTATTATAAAATCTAACCTCAAGGATGTAGTTTTTGTAGATGTGGTGAATAAGAAAATAGAAACAAGAAAGCTGGAATTATTTGTTAAAGAGATAAAAGAGCACATAGGGTGATGGAAAATTAAAATGAGGGAAAATTAAGATGAACGAAAAAATAAGCATAGCCTTACCTAAAGGTTATCTTTTTAGTAGCAGTATAGAAATCTTAAGGAAAGCTGGTTTTGACGTTAAGGATTTAGAGGAAGGAAATAATAGAAAACTTGTAGTGAAATCCGAAAAAGATAATGTTAAGTATGTTATAGCCCGACCGATGGATGTACCGATTTATGTAGAATATGGAGCCTGTGATGTAGGTTTTGCTGGAAAGGATGTTCTGGTTGAGAAAGAGAGCAATGTATATGAGTTACTGGATTTGAAAACAGGGGTCTGTAGGCTTATAGTTGCGACTTTGAAAGACCGTGTTGAAAAAGTCAAGGAGCACTATGAGCATTTCGGATGTATTAGAGTTGCTACAAAGTATCCCAATGTTACCCAGAAATATTTCGATAGAAAAGGCATGCAGGTAGAAATTATCAAACTCTATGGCTCTGTTGAGCTTGCTCCAGTTCTCGGGATTTCAGATGAAATAGTAGATATAACTGCTACCGGGAGAACGCTTGAGGAAAATAATCTTGTAGAAATGGAAAACATTATGGTTTGCACTGCCAGACTTATTGCTAATATTGTAAGTTACAGGATGAAGTATGGAGCTATAAATGAGCTTATCAAGGCTATAAGGAGGGTAATTTAAATAATTGACTTAAAACTATAAAACCTATAAAACGCCTATATAATGTAATATAATCCCTATTACTCCTCCTATCAGTATAGTAAGGATTGGGTGAATTTTAAACCGGAGTAGCATTACAAGAGCTAAGGCCACTATTCCTAGACTTATCGGGTTTATAGTTTTCCATAAATTTGTTATAGAGTTCATATTCAATATAGCCTCTGTGCTTCTTGCTTTAGCTTCTATTGTTTTTGTTGCCTGTATATTTATCTCGTTATTAAATAAGACATTCCTGGCCACAAATACTATAGCTCCTATGACAAGCGCCAGAGTAACGGCTCTTATTCCCCATATCGCATCTTTTACAATAGGATGATGTTGAAATCGAGATAAAAAATAAAATGCGCTGAGGACTAATATTAGGGAGGGAAGAACAACTCCCGTTGTTGCAAGCAGTCCTCCTGAAATACCCCCCATCTTATAGCCAACGAAAGTAGCTGTATTGATAGCAATTGGGCCTGGAGTCATTTCAGATATAGAAATTATATTTACGAACTCCTGACTGGTTAGCCAGTGATGGATTTCTATTTCTCTTTCAATCATAGGAATCATTCCGTATCCGCCACCGAAACAAAAAACTCCTATTTTAAAAAAAGTGATAAATAACTCAACATAAATCATCTTATCATCTTATTTTTTTATCTTAATTTTTTATTTCCTCATTTTTCCTCATTACTTCAATTATTTCCATTTTTTGGTTCTATTTCTATTTGCTGAAGTTATATTTACAGTTTTCCTGTATCCAGTTTGTGTTTACCAATTCTCTATTTTAAGTTTAAGTTTGATTTTAGATCTGTCTTACTACCATATAGCCTTCTGTCACACTACTAACACTCTACCTTTTTAAATCTATGTTTTATTTATTTAGATGCAACTTTTCCTGAAATCTTTTTATATGTGTAAAATATAAGGCCCGAAAAAATTCCGATCACGATAATGTAAATGGGATGGATTTTTGTTCCCAATAGGAGAGCAAGCCCTGTTATGGTTATGAGTGGGCTTATCCTGTCTTTTATACTTGTTTTTCCTATTCTAAGAGCTGCCGTTATTAATAGGGCAACTATTACAGAATTGATCCCTTGAAAAGCTGCCCTTACAATAGGTATCTCTTCAATGTATGTAAAAACTTTTGCTACTGCTGTAATAATTAAAAAAGAAGGAAGAACAACACCGAGTGTAGCAAGGAATGCTCCGGAGTAGCCTCCAATCTCTCTGCCAATCATTGTGGCTGAGTTTATAGCAACAGCGCCTGGAAAGGACTGTGAAATGGCAATTATATCTACCATTTTGCTCTCTGTAATCCATTTTCTTTTACTTACAACTTCTCGCTCAATAAGGGGAATCATGGCATATCCTCCCCCGAATGTAAAACTCCCTATTTTGAAAAATGTCCAGAATATTGATAGCATTTTCTTTGATGCGGTTATCCTATTTAATACTCTGTATGATGTGATTTTCTCTGTACTGGTTTTTTTGCCTGAATTATTTCTCATTTTTGGTAATATCTTTTTTATCAGCAAAAATTCTACATCTAAGTATACACTTCCCAATAGATGTCCGGATAGCTATACATTCTTGTTTACACTAATTATACTATTGTACTATTGTACTTATTTTTATATCAGGTTTTACGAAAATGTGGTATATTATGGGGAAATTATAAGTTAATTGTTTTGCCTTGGAAAGTAGTTTTGCTTTAAGTTTTCCTTTAAGGATTTGCTTTAAAGAATTTTAATTAAGTTTCTTAAATAGAAAAACACTTAAGCGCATGGAGAACGAGTATGGAGAGAAAAGCTAAAATTAAAAGAAAAACTAAGGAAACTTACATAGAGCTTGAGTTTAATTTGGAGGGAAGCGGTTTTGCTGATATAAAAACGCCTTTTCCATTTTTCAACCATGTTCTTGAAAGTTTTGTAACACATGGAAACTTTGATCTTGTGCTTTCAGCAACAGGTGATGTAGAAGTTGGATGCCATCATCTAGTGGAGGATATAGGGATTTGTCTCGGGAGTGCCATTTCGAAGTGTCTTGAGGATAAGAGTGGGATAGAAAGATTTGGATTTGTGATTTTACCAATGGATGAAGCTGAGGTGTGTTTATCTCTGGATATAAGTGGAAGAGCTTACTTAAGATATAATGTAATAATGGATTATGAGCTAATTGAAGGAATAGAAACAAGCATAGTGGAGGATTTTTTTAGAGCTCTTGTAGATAATTGCTCTATCACTCTTCACATAAACAAGAATGTAGGAATAAATTCACATCATATAATTGAGGCTATATTTAAGGCATTTGGAATTGTCTTGAGAATTGCTACAAGGAGAACAGGAGCTTCTGATGTCCCGTCTACGAAGGGGGTACTGTAGCCTAATTAATTTAACTTTTGAATTGGGTCGGCAGGAGAGTGAAGCAGGAAGAAAGAAATATAGAAGGATTTGCCAATGTATATAGCCATAATTAACTATAATATGGGAAATATAAAAAGTGTGGAGAACGCGTTTCTCAAGATAGGAGCAAATGTCAAAGTTACAAGCAGTCCTTATATTATTTCCAGTGCAAATGCTATAGTTTTGCCTGGAGTAGGTGCATTCAGGGACGCGATGAAAAACTTTGAAGAATTGGGACTAACTACTGTTATAAGAAAGGTTCTTCGTGAAAAGTTGTTTTTAGGAATCTGTCTTGGAATGCAACTTTTGTTTGAATACAGCATGGAAGATGGAAAAACAGAGGGTCTTGGAGTATTGGAAGGAACTGTTGAGAGGATTCCTCCGGTTGTGAAGGTTCCACACATGGGCTGGAACCAGGTGAGTTTTAAAAAGCCGGACAGTAAAATTTTTGGTGGTATAAGAGATGGTGAGTATTTCTATTTTGTTCACTCCTATCATGTAGTTTGTAAAGATGCAAGTATTGTAAGTAGTGTTACTCATTATGGAACTGAAATTGTTTCCAGCATAGAATCCAACAATATATACGCTTTTCAGTTTCATCCAGAGAAAAGTAGTGTAAGTGGTCTAAGGCTTCTTGAAAATTTCTGGAACCTGGTTAAAGAAGAGTCTAGGGTTTAAACCCACATTAATCTATAGCAAATCTGCGGCAATTCCATGGACAATTCCATGGCATTTTTGGAAATACAGGAAGTAGTTCTTGCTCAGTAAAGAGGTTAAGTAAACGGAGAAGAAAGCATTGTACAGGAAAGACCATCGGGAGTTCTTGTTCGGTATAGAGGTTAAGTAAGCCTGTAGAGGTTAGGTAACCCACGTTTATTTATGTTAAATTTATTCATGTTAATTCTGGGGGTAGTCTGGATGCTTGTAATTCCTGCAATTGATATTATTGAAGGTAAATGTGTAAGGTTAACAAGAGGAGATTTTAATACTAAAAAGTTTTATTGTGACGATCCTGTAGAGGTTGCA